>NZ_JRVL01000014.1:0-11583 GCF_054823985.1 Acinetobacter sp. GN11
TTTAAATATGTACGATTTTTTAAGGCTGAACAATATTAATTAGAGATATGAGTTAGAGAAAAGCGTAGCAGTGTTTAAACGCGACATCTTTAAAAATTATTTAAAAGAAGTGCGCTATTTGAGATAAAAGCATAATGAATATTCATCTAGCTTTAGAGTTAAAGAAGTTTGGTCGTAGGTTTGTTTGCAGACAGACAACATTTAGTTAAGTTCTATAAGTACTATCCAAATAAAAAATACTCACTTTAACAACGTCGTCATCAAGCTTATTTCGGCCATCTACTAAAGCTTCAAGCTGCATTCCAGCGAGTACTAAGATAGCTGATCGTATATTTTTGCATTTTGGAAGTTATGTTTGCCTGAAATAATTGTTGATAAAACAACACTAGCATTGAAAAATGATGAAATATAAACATTTACAATCCTGTTATTTTTGCGTAAGTTATTAAAAATAAATAATAAATTAAATTGGCATAAAAGCTGCTCAATGTAAGTGATGAAAGTGGAATTACCCTAAGGAATCCGTATGTCACTTGTAGTAGATAAAAAAGAAAATTCTAAAGAATTTGTAAAAAACATCCTGTCTGAAATTTGGGTCACTCGATGTCCAGTACCTACAGCAACAGGTATTTCATTAAAACGCGGTACTTTAGTTAAAAAGTTTGAAAAGCACGGCATTGATGTTGCAGTCTTGCAAGATGCGCGTAAAGGTTTATCGGTTCATCATTTTGATCATCAATTACCAGCCTTGTTCCGAGAAGGTGGAAATGTACCTGCCTTAGCTGCGCGCTCAGAAGGCGCGCCAAGCCGACTCATTGGATTAACTTGGATTGATGAGTGGCAAGTGATTATTGTTCGACCTGATTCAGACATTAGCCAGCCAGAGCATTTAAAAAATGCGAAAGTTGCTTTACCAGAATACGCTGACAAACGTGCTGGTAGTATTTTTAGAGCCATGTCATTGCAAGGTATTCGTGGTGCCTTACAACTTGCCAATCTGACTTTCAGAGATGTGAATTTTATTGAAGTACCTGAGCGTGCTGGATCTAAAGAGAATCGTGATGCAAGTACGTATTGGTCAGGCCTAGACGCATTAATTACAGGCGAAGTTGATGCTGTGTATGTAAAAGGCGCATCTGCTGTTGAAGCTGCAACTAAACGCGGCCTTAAAGTTGGAATTGACTTAGATAAATTTGAAGATGTGACTTCTCGTGTTAATAACGGCACACCTCGTCCAATTACAGTCCATGAAGATCTATTAGAAGATCATTTTGATGTCGTAGTCGATTTTCTTGAAGAATTGTTTGATACAGCCGATTGGGCACAAGATCACTTAGATGAGGTCTTGGTCATTCTAGAAGATGAAACGATTGCCGGGGCAGAGAGTGTTGCGACAGCCTATCGAAATAATTTTCATAAGTCTTTACATCCATCATTAAGTGAAGAGCGTTTAGAGCTTTTAAAACAACAAAAAGATTTTCTTTGGTTGCATGGCTTCTTAGAGCGCGACGTCGATATTAAAACATGGGTTGATCATCGTCCTTTACTCGAAGTTTTAAAACGCCGTCAAAATAAAAAATTTTAAAGAGGATTTGACCATGTCAACACTTATTCAAACGCCATTGTCTCGCGAACTCAATGACTTTATCGAATTGAACCGTGAAAAAGCTGAATTTGCTTTTGAAGTATTCCGTGAAACAAGAACAATTACTGCAAACGGAACAGTTAATTTTGTTGAACGTGGGCCTGAAAATACCTTAGTTACTTTTAACTATACAGGGCCGTGGTCTAAAGATAAAAAAAGCAAAGTATTGGTAGAGACCATTGATGGTGAAGTTTTACTGGGAAGAAAAAGTGCAGGTGGGCGCTATAACAAGCTTTTTAAAGAGCATGCAGATGTCACCACAATATCTCATGTACACGCGCCGAATTTAGGCGCTTGGGCTCAAACCCATCGCACTTTACCGATTCGTTATGTGCCTGTGCAGCGTTTCCATTTATTTAAAGAGTTACCGATTTACATTGACCGCCGTCAGGCAGAAGTCGATTTCATTTTAGATCAACTCAAAATTGATATTGAGTATCGGGCCATCTTGGAAGCCAATGGCGGAGCGACTGTATGGGGACGCCAAGGACTACAGGAAACTGCTGAATTTATTTTATTGCTTGAAGAAGGTGCTCAAATTCAGCTGCTCGCTGAATTAGTCGGTGGCAGCAGAGAATACGGGCAAGGGGTTTTACATCAGCAATGGAAAATGAGCGGATTGACTGAAAAAGCAAAATCTCTGGGCTTGCTCCCTCTCAATTAGATAAAGATTTAAAAAATAAAGATCGAGAATACTATGGCTGTAAAACTTTTATGGTATCTCACTTCTCCAGATGGACCATACCCATGGTTGGAATCTGGGCGATGGGATACCGATTATGAACACTTGCAACAGATTGCGATTACCGCAGATCGACTTGGTTTTTACGGTTCACTCATGGGTACAAGTGAGTATGAAACACTTGCTGTTGCTGCAAGTTTAATTCCATTTACTGAACGTTTAAAGTTTCTGGTTGCCCAACATCCCGGAGAAGTCCAGCCAGCAGTTTTGGCAAAATATGCGCAGACTTTTGATGCATTTTCTAAAGGGCGTTTGTTATTTAATGTCGTTAATGGAAATGATAAGGGTTTGGCAGCTTTAGGTATTCACTATACTCATGATGAACGTTATGACTTTAGTAAAGAATACTGGAATGCATTTCAGCAAAACTACTTAGGTGATACCTCTGGATTTGAGGGCGAGTTTATTCAAATTGCTCCACGCTTAGAGGGCGGATCTCCAATGTCCAAATGGCGTGGCCCAACTCAAAAACAAGGTGTTCCTTTATGGGGAGCAGGAACTTCTGCCAAAGGTGTACAGCATTCTGTTGAATTGTTAGATGTGTATTTAAGCTTTGCGAATACACCGCCATTACTTGGAGAAAAGTTTAGCAAAGTTGCGGCTGAGGCAGCAAAAATTGGCCGAACTTTAGAATTTGGTACTCGATTACAAATTATTGTTCGGGAAACAGAAGAAGAGGCTTGGCAATATGCTCAGTCGTTACTTGACAAGATTGATGTAAATTATGCAATCGAAGCTGTTAAACGACAGCTTCCTCCAAATGAAAGTTTTGAGAGTTATCAAAGCAACAACCCATCTATTCAAAAAAACTTAGAACAATTACGTCAAGGCGTTTTGCCTCAAGCTAAAGATTTTGAAATTTATCCTAATGTTTGGACTGGCCCATCTTTATTTGGTTTCGATATTTTAAACCCAGCCGCAGGAACTGCCTTAGTGGGTAGTGCTGAAAATATTGCCAAACGGATTAAAGAATACGAAAGCTATGGTGTATCAGCCTTTATCTTGTCTGGTTTCCCTTTGATTGGAGAAGCCTATCGGGTAGCAGACTTATTGTTTCCATTATTAGAGCTTGATCATGGTTTTGAGTTACCTAAGCTAAATAGAAATTCATCCATTGATTCCCTCTTGAATCAAGAAGTCGTGGTTTAAGGGAGAAGGTATGAATAAAATTACACGTAGAGAACTCATTAAACAGACTGGCTTAGGTGTTGGTGCTTTTGCTGCAATTAACCTTATAGGATGTTCTAAGCCCGATTCTTCATCTTCTGAAAGTGCCACAGCCGCTTCACCCCAAAATGATACGCCGAAAAAAGGTGGTGTTATCAAAATTGGAGTGATCAATGGTAACCAAGCAGGCAATTTAGATGCACATAAACCTATTGGTATGTCTAGTGCGTTTAGAGGCTGGCCTTTATATGCAAAGTTATGGGAATGGGGTAGAGATATTCAGCCAAAACTTGCCCTTGCTGAATTTGCTGAACCCAATAATGACGGAACGAAATGGACCATTCGCCTAAAAAAAGGACTCGAATTTCACCACGGTAAAACTATTACAGCCGATGATGTTATCTTCTCTTTACGGCGATTAACCGACCCCAAACTTGCTTCACCATTTGCAGCTTATCTTTATTCTTTGCAAAGAGATGCAATTAAAAAGCGCGATGAATACACCGTTGAAATTCCTTTTTCTCAAGGAAAGGGATTGGTTGCTTTACCAGAAGCATGGATGAGCTGGGGTGGTATTGTTCCTACAGATTATGACCCAGTTAAAAATGTAGTTGGTGCTGGTCCCTTTAAGCTGGAAAGTTTTACACCTGGTCAGCGTTCACGTTTCGTACGTTTTGAAAATTACTGGAAAGAAAATCAACCTTATGCCGATGCAATTGAAATTATTGATTTTAAGGATCAGACAGGGCGTCTTGCTGCTTTGCAATCAGGCCAAATTGATATTGCCTCTGGGGTAAGTGCTGAACATATTGCTTTAATTCAATCTAATAAACGGCTAAATCTCGTTTCATCAGAAACCGATGCTTGGCAATCATTTGATATGAACACGTCTAAAGCGCCGTTCAATGATCCTCGGGTAAGACAAGCTTTTAGATTGATTGCTAATAGAGACGATTTGGTAAAACGGGCTTTAGCTGGGCAAGGACGAGTTGCAAATGATCTTTATTCCTTTAGTGATCCTGTATATGACCACAGTATTGCTCAGCGCAAGCAAGATTTGAATAAAGCAAAAGCACTACTCAAAGAAGCTGGTTTTAATAATAGTTTGACTGTCGATTTATATACAGGCCCAGATAGCAATGCCGCATTAGTTTTTGCTCAACATGCTGCTCAGGCAGGTGTCATTGTTAATGTTAAACAGGTTGAAGCTGCTACCTTTGCGGATGCTGTAAAACAAGATTGGGCATTTAGCACAGGCTCGAATGTTTCGCGTCCTTTCTTATTAACAGTCTTGCAAATTGATGGGCCGGGTGCGGCAAATAATAAAACTCGTTTTAAGAATGAGCGTTTTACGGAACTAGTACATGCAGCATTGCAACAACCCGATTTGGAAAAACGAAAAGTTCTTGTTCATGAAGCACAGCATATTCAGCATGAGCAAGGTGGTTTACTCATTTGGGGCTTTAATAATGTCCTTGATGCACATTCGAACCAAATTGGTGGTGTAACCCCTGATCGCACAGGCTTTGCTGCGTGGCGTACAGATGAATTCTGGCGTAGAGGGTAACCGATATGACAATTCAATCCAGCAAAATAGAAGCATCCATTCAACAACCAGCAATTGCCAAGTCATTTGAATTTCCTGCATGGTTACCTTGGTTTTTGACACGTTTGGTGTCAGGGGTATTGGTTGTTTTTGTTATTAGTCTCATTGTGTTTATTGCCACACAAGCACTTCCATCGGACCCGGCTCGTGTCATTTTAGGACCAGAAGCACCTGAAGCAACGGTACAAATACTTCGTGAACAATTGGGATTAAATGATCCGATATTACTTCAATACTGGCATTGGTTGAGTCAATTGTTACAAGGTAATTTTGGACGCTCGATTGATTCCAATGTGCCTGTTTTAGAAATTATTCAGAATTATTTTGGTAATACAGTTGCACTCACGAGCCTCGTGATTGTTGTTACTGTACCGATTTCAGTCGTGTTAGGTGTGTGGCTCTCGCTTCATCGCGATAGCAAACTCGATCGTATTATTGTCTCTAGCTCTATTGTGTTTAAAGCGGTGCCGGGGTTCGTTATTGCGATTTGGTTAATGATGTTTTTTTCAACATCGGTTTTACACATATTGCCAGCCGCATCGTTGCTGATTCCTAATGAGTCGCCTTATAGCCAACTAGAGTTTTTAATTTTACCAATTTTAACTTTAGCTTTATCACTCATTCCATATCTGATGCGTTTAGTGCGTGGTTCTATGATTGATGCGCTAGAGTCTGAATATGTGACCTCTGCACGACTGCGAGGTATTCCTGAGCGCCGGATTATTTGGAAGCATGTTTTACCGAATGCTTTGGTTCCTGTGGTGCAGGGTACAGCATTGACCATACGAGTTTTGCTGAGTGGTGCTCTCATTATTGAGGTGGTTTTCAGTTATCCCGGTATTGGTAATGCACTTAATGCAGCAATTGAAATGAGGGATATCCCGACCATTCAAGCAATCGTTTTATTGCTCACCATTTGTGTAGTAGTTGTTAATTTAATTGCAGATTTAATCACGACTTTACTCACACCAAAAATACGAACTGCGAAAAGACATAAAGCACGTTCTCCAGGTCGACGTCAGGCATTACGTTTATGGAAGTCTGGCCGACCAATTACGGTAAAACCTGTCGATCGTCGCAATGGTTTAAAGAATATTCAGCAAGGAGGTGGGAAATGAGCTCACTTCATTGGTACCAAAGAAACTTTTTTCAAACATTAATTCGTGAAAGACAAGTACGTTTTGGATTTGTAGTCACAGCTCTAGTTTTGATTTTCGCACTGGTTGGACCTTTATTTGTTGCATTTGAGCCCACTGCTTTGGTCGGTATGACTTATGGACCACCCGAGGGAAAATCATTTTTAGGTTATGACTATATTGGTCATGATGTTTGGTCACGTGTACTTGCTGGTGGTGCTTCAATTATCTGGATGACGCTGGCTGCCAGTTTGGTCGCATTAGTTATTGGTTCTAGTTTAGGCATATTAGCTGCTTTTGCCAGAAATAAGATTGATCAGTTCGTGACTTGGATAACCGATGTTTTCATGGCCTTTCCCGATCTTATTTTGGTCTTACTTATTGTTTCGATGTTAGGTCGACAGCCTTGGCTCATTGTTTTAACGGTTTCAATTGCTTTTATTCCTGGAGTCGTGCGTCTTGCACGAAGCGTTGCACTTAATTTAGTGGAACAGGAATATATCGAAGCTGCCCGAATTCTTGGTTATTCAAAAACCTATATTTTATTTCGTGAAATTTTACCCAATATGTTGACGCCATTACTCATCCATTTGGGTGTGATGCTGACATGGGCAGTGGGTATGTTATCTGGTTTGGCTTTTCTTGGTTATGGTGTGGCACCTCCAGCAGCAGATTGGGGACTCATGATTAATGAAAATCGCGCTGGTTTATTAGTTCAACCATGGGCCGTGTTTGCTCCTGTCATTTTAATTGCTTTGTTTGCACTCGGAACGAATGTATTGGCAGAGGGAGTTGGACGTGCAGCAGCCCGGATTGAGGAAAAATAAACATGGCAAATACATTTAAAAATACAGTATTGACCGTAACAGACTTAACCGTGGCATTGGTAAACACGGGCAATCATATCGTTTCTAATATTTCATTTAGCTTGCGAGAAGGTGAAGTTCTAGGGCTGGTCGGAGAGAGTGGTTCGGGTAAAACGACATTATCAAGTGCCTTATTGGGCTATGCACGACATGGCGCCAAGATTATTCAAGGAACTATTGAACTGGATGATGAAGATATTCTCAGTTTAGATGATCATGCTTTACGTCAGGTTCGTGGCTATAAAATTAGTCATGTCGCTCAAGATCCTGGAACGGCACTCAACCCGGCATTAAGTATTGGTCAACATTTATTTGAACTATTAGAAGTCCATCAGGCCCAGTTATCAAGCGCTGAAAAATACCAGAAAGTTGCCAAAATTTTAGATGAAGTGGGGTTACCTCATGATGAGCTATTTCTCAAGCGTTATCCTCATCAACTTTCAGGTGGACAACAACAACGAATTTTATTGGCTTTGGCGTTTTTGCTACAGCCACGTTTGATTGTTTTAGATGAGCCAACCACCGCCTTAGATGTGACGACGCAGACCTTGGTATTGAACATCATTCGTAAATTATGCCGTGAATATAATGTTGCTGCTATTTATGTATCGCATGATTTAACGGTTGTAAAAGATATTGCAGATCGGGTGATTGTTTTATATTCAGGGCGAATTGCTGAAGATGCGGTATTAACCCAACTATTTGAAACCCCTAAACATCCTTATACGCAAGGTTTACTTAATGCCATTCCCGATGTGGCCATTCGTAAATATTTATCTCCAATTGAAGGACATGCACCTTCACCAAATGAGCGTCCAGCGGGATGTGCTTTTGCAGTACGTTGTACTTTCGCCACAGATATATGCCGTCAAAAACAACCTGAATTAACTCAATTAAAAGATGAGTTTGACCCGCATTTTGTTGCTTGTCACCATTCGGATCATGTTGGCGTGATTAATTTTAAAGAGCTTGATCATCAGGTTATTGAACGAGAAACTGATCGAGAAGCACTACTAAAAGTTGAACATATTAATGCATGGTATGGGCAGCAACAGGCTCTTTTTGATATCTCATTTCAATTCAAAAAAGGTGAATGTTTAGCATTGGTTGGTGAATCTGGCTCAGGTAAGACGACTTTATCACGTGTGATTGCTGGCCTGAATGAAAATGCAGATGGACAAATTACATTAGCAGATGAAGTCTTGTCATTGCGTGGACAACAGCGTCATTTACGGCAGCGACATAAACTGCAATATATCTTTCAAAACCCTTATAAAGCCTTGAATCCAGCGCATACGATTGGTCAGACCTTAATTAAAGTTGTGCAGCATTTCTTTGGAGCATCTCGACCAGAAGCCATAGAAAAAGTCACACAGGTACTTAAACAAGTCTCTCTGCCTATACAAGTTCAAGAACTCTATCCTAGAGATTTATCGGGTGGAGAACGACAACGTGTGGCGATCGCGCGAGCTTTGCTATGCCAACCTGATGTTTTGATTTGTGATGAGATTACCTCTGCTTTAGATGTTTCAGTTCAGGCTTCTATTTTAAAACTACTACAAGACCTTCAGCAGCAAGGTGTGACCTTACTATTTGTGACCCATAACCTAGGGGTTGTTCGTGCAATCGCAGATCGAGTCGCCGTATTAAAAAATGGACATATTGTTGAATACGGTGAAACAGACCAAGTACTTAGTCATCCTCAACATATATATACCAAAACTTTGCTTACCCATGCGCCAAGCTTGTTCAAAAACAACGTACTTGAAGTTAGCGCATAAAAAGAACAGATTTTCTGGAGTTAAAAATGAACGATATTAACCAACACAGTTTTTTAGAATTAGGTAGCGTAAGACATATTCAAAGTGAGCAAGAAGCACTTGAGATTGCAAAAGAGGTGGCAAATCAACTGAATCAATTTGCTCGAGACCCAAGTTATAACAAGACTGTCCCTTATGATCAGGCGCGTTTAATTTCAGAAGCTGGTTTAACCGCGATTATTGTGCCTAAGCAATTTGGAGGCTTAGGTGCCAGTATTTCAACATTGGTCAATGTGGTGAAAATTATTTCTTCTGCCGATGGTGGTGTAGGGCAGTTATTACAGATTCACTTCACTATGTTCCGAGGAATTTTAACTGGCTATGACGATGAAATTCGTAATCAATTACTTGCCGATGTATTAAGTGGAAAACGTTTGGGCAATGCACTTGCAGAAGTAGGAGGCAAAGATAAGTTTCAGCATAAAACACGTGTAGAACGAAATGCTGGAGGACAATTAATTCTAAATGGTAGTAAGTTTTACTCTACGGGCTCTTTACTTGCAGAATGGATTTCTTTATTTGCTGGTAGTGATGATGGACCAGTTTCAATTTTAATTCATCGAGATACACAGGGAGTAGAGTTGCTTGATGACTGGGATGCAATGGGACAAAATAATAGTGTCAGTGGCACTGTTAATTTTAAAGATGTGATTGTTGATGAACGTTATGTTGCCAAGCGAAATACAGGCGGTTTAGGCACGGTTTTACGTACGGGCCTCACTTGGCCTCAGATTTTACACGCTGCAATGGACACCGGAATTGCGAAGGGGGCATTACAAGGCGGGATTGATTATTTACAACATCATGCTCGTCCTTGGGTGGAAAGTGGCGTCGATTCGCCTACACATGAATCTCATATTATTAAACAAATTGGTGAGTTTGCTGTTTTGGTTCGTTCAGCTGAGGCATTGTTAGATCGTTCTGCACAGATTTTTGAACAGCATTTGGCAAATGTAGAAGATGAAGACTTACAAACTGAACTGATTTTATCGGTTGCTGCCACCCGTAGTCAGTCTGATCATGCATCTTTAAAAATTTCGAGTGAAATTTTTGGATTACTTGGGGCAAGTTCAACCTTATCGAAATGGAATCTAGACCGTTTCTGGCGTAATGCACGAACCCACACCACGCATGATCCAATTCGCTGGAGGCTCTATCATGTTGGAAATTATTATTTAAATAATATTCCACCAGGAGAATACAACTCAGTGCTTCTGAAGAAACAGGCGGAAAATGTGACTAAATTTAATAAATAATCTAAATATAGGAATTAAATTTAGGGCTGGTATGTAAAGAGGTTAATACTGCCTCATAATTTAAGATTAGTCAGAAGTTTTTTTGTATAAGTGATGCCTTACTTTTCATGGATGAGGAGTCTACTCCGCAAGGGAACAAAAATCTTTCGCAGCTTTAGTCGCTACTCATTGGCTGATGGCACGTCCATGTTGCCACAGCCAAACGGACGGCATCCATGCCAACTACTACGATAGTTTATGGTTACTTGAATTTGGATGCTGAAAATAAAAAAGGTTGTCATCATGACAACCTTTTTGTTTTTGAAGTTTTAAGCCACTTGAGCTTGAATAGAAATATCTTGTGCCAGCCATTCACGAACATTAATCTGTGCAGGAATAAAATTCCAGCGATAGAGAAAGTCACTCAGGTCTTGTAAAGCAACAATAGAAGTCTCATCAAAGTTAGTTTTGAGTTTCAGATGCGCGTCTGCCCCATACGCCGCATGAACCCATTGCTCACTACTATTACATTCTTTTGCCAAATAACGATGGGTTTCATCGGCGTGTGCATGGGCCCATTGTTCTGCTTGTAAAACAGCATCAACAATCGATTGGGCTTGCTCTGGATATTGTGTTAGAAAATCTTCATCAACAGTGAGCGTTCTTGGTGTCCCATTATTGGAGCGTAGAATAGGGTCTGGATGTGAACCAATATCAATAATGGTATGCAGAGCAAAATCATGAGCAATTTGCGCAGCGTGAGCACCTTTTAGAAAAATGGCATCGACATCACCTTTAATTAATGCCACGATCTCTGCACTTGCATTAATTTTGTTGCGATTACCATAAAAACTAGAATCATTTTCTTCAGGCTGTTGCTGCTGAGCGGCTAAAATATCTGCTCGTAAACACTCAACTAATTCAAGATCGCTCACTTCCAGATTTACTGTTTTTAAGGCATTCTCTAAACCACGAATAGCCTGTGCACGCGAGAAATCAATAATTGCATCTTGATTCAGTGGAATACCAAAACGTTTGCCTTTTAAATCTGCAACAGTTTTGATGTTTGAATCGTAGCGCGTTAATAACAATTGAACTTCATCAGCCCAAGATAAGCCAATCACTTTGGTTTTTTGACCAGATGAATATGCCCAGATTGCAGGAATACTGCCGCCATGTCGAACTGAGTTGGCAAGGGTATGGTTAAAATGGGAGTTACGAATATCTTTGGAGTTTGATTCTCGAATTGATTTTATTTCAATTTGCTGCTCATTAAACTTTTCTTTGAGCCAACCTTTTTGAATTGAAATGCCTAGACCAGTTGGTACGGGGCAGCGTGTATACCAAAGTGTATTTAATGGTTGAG
>NZ_JRVL01000136.1:0-15973 GCF_054823985.1 Acinetobacter sp. GN11
TTTACATTTTAGTTATTAAAACTTTTGCCATAGTGGGCAATAAAGATAAAGTTGAACCATTCAACAGTTTTGAACACTTATGTCTTGTAGAAAAACATTTTATAAAGCTAAAAAATCACAAAAAATTCATGTTGATCTTTCTATGATCTGAAGCAAAACACGAAAGGTTTAAGGCAAGCAATCGGGTAGGTAATGTTATTTCTAGAAGGTTATTCGTTAAAAATCAGATCTGGCTACCGTATAATTCAAAAGGGCATAACATGAAAAAAATTGATGAACAGGACTTATCTAGAATTATTGAAATGGCATGGGAAGATCGGACTCCATTTGAAGCAATTGAGCGAGAATATGGATTAAGTGAAAGCGAAGTTATTCGTTTGATGAGATACAACCTGAAAACCAATAGTTTTAAACTCTGGCGCAAACGTATGGCAGGGCGTAAAACTAAACATCAACAATTACGTTCGCCAGAAATTGAACGAGCCTACTGTTCGCGTCAGTATAAATATGCATAACGTCTAGTTTAATTGTCGATGAAATTTTACTTTTTACAGCGCGTAATTTTCTGATTAAACACTAAAAAGCCCCTATCGAAATAGAGGCTTTTTAGTGTTTAGGTACGAAATATAATATTATTGTTTTTTAGAATTCAATAATTTAAATAGTACAAACATGAGAACGATCCAGATAGGAATCATCATCACTGATTCTTTGAATCCTTGGCTCCACATAATGTAGAGAACAACTGCAATAAAGCCTAAAACCAAATAGTTACTAAATGGTGCCCAAAGTGCAGGGAAGTGAGTTTTTTCACCTTTTACTTTCATTGCTGATCTAAATTTGAGGTGAGTCAAACTAATCATTGCCCAGTTCAATACTAATGCACCAACGACGATATACATTAAGTGACTTAATGCATCTTCGGGTACAAAGTAGTTCAACAGTACACAGCCAAAAATTAATAATGCAGAAAGTAATACGGCAGGAACAGGTACGCCTTGTTTGTTTACTTTTTTGAAAACTTGTGGAGCGTTACCTTGTTGAGCTAGACCGTATAACATGCGGCTGTTTGCAAACATCCCACTGTTATAAACAGATAAAGCAGCAGTTAAAATAATAAAGTTAAGAAGGTGTGCAGCCCAACCAATTCCCATCTGGCTAAAAATCATGACGAATGGGCTTTTGTCGAGACCACCAAGATCTAACTGGTTCCATGGCACTAATGAAAGCAAAATGGTTAGTGAACCGATATAGAAAATCAATATACGGAAAACAACTTGGTTGATTGCTTTTGGAATAGTTTTTTTCGGATCTTTTGCTTCTGCTGCTGCCATACCAATTAGCTCAATGCCACCAAAAGCGAACATTAAGAAAGCTAACATATAGAACAGACCACTAAAGCCATTTGGAAAAAATCCACCATGTGTCCACAGGTTACTAAATGAAATGCTTGAACCCACATCTGCTGTAAACAACAAATAAAGGCCAAAGATAATCATAGAGATGACTGCAGTTACTTTAATAATGGCGAGCCAAAATTCAGATTCACCATAAAATTTAACGTTGGTTAAGTTTACGGCTGTAATCACGACAAAGAAAAATAAGACAGAAGTCCACGCTGGAATATGAGGCCACCAATAATTAATATATTTGGCAACAGCGGTGAGTTCACTCATCGCAACCAGAACATAGAGTATCCAATAATTCCATCCAGCTAAAAATCCGGGAAATTTCCCCCAATATTTATAAGCAAAATGGCTGAACGATCCTGCAACAGGTTCTTCAACAATCATTTCTCCCAAGTGACGCATAATCAAAAACGCGATTAAGCCGCCAATGGCATATCCTAAAATAATGGATGGTCCCGCAGATTGAATCACTTGCGCCGAGCCTAAAAATAATCCGGTACCAATTGCTCCACCCATAGCAATTAATTGGATATGTCGATTTTTTAGTCCTCGTTGCAGTGTAGAAGATTCGTTGGTCAAAGGTCTTCACTCACAATGAATAAGTAAATTATTCTAATAGATGGAGTTATTTTAGCCTAGACTACAAATTAATAAGCTGTGACTGAAAAGTAATAATAAAATATATTTAAAATCATTGGTTTACTTTTAATATTTCAATATAGAGTGAAAAGTGCTCTAAAAAATATAATTTAATATAGGCTTTTTTTCTTAGATTTTGCTTAGATTAAGTCATTGCAAGCATATTGCTAAATTCTCAAAATATGCTCGCGTCAATACGATTGATGTATAAAGCAGATCGCTATCTCTTGGCCTTAAAACAATTTAAGATGCAGAGAAGGGTAAACAAGAATGCTTGTTTTGATATAGAAGAACATAATAGTAAGGATAACAGTTGATATGAGCTCAGTACCGCAAATTAAAATTCCAGCCACTTATATGCGTGGTGGAACCAGTAAAGGTGTCTTTTTCAAGCTTGATGATTTGCCTGAAAAAGCCCAAGTTGCAGGACAAGCAAGAGATCAGCTCTTACTCCGTGTCATTGGTAGCCCAGACCCCTATGGAAAACAAATTGATGGGATGGGAGGAGCCACTTCGAGTACGAGTAAAACAGTTATTCTCGCTAAAAGTTCTCAGCCAGAGCATGATGTTGATTATTTGTTTGGTCAGGTTTCAATTGATCAGGCTTTTGTAGACTGGAGTGGTAACTGCGGTAATTTAACTGCTGCTGTTGGCTCTTTTGCGATTTCAAATGGCTTGGTTGATGCAGATCGTATTCCAGAAAATGGTTTATGCACTGTTCGAATCTGGCAAAAAAATATTCAAAAAACCATTATTGCGCATGTACCTATCACCAATGGTCAAGTTCAAGAAACTGGAGATTTTGAACTCGATGGGGTGACGTTTCCTGCTGCTGAAGTTCAAATTGAATTTTTAGATCCTGCCGATGATGGTGAAGAAGGCGGTGATATGTTCCCTACAGGGAATATTGTTGATGAATTAGATGTTCCTGATATTGGTCGTTTTCAAGCGACATTTATTAATGCCGGAATTCCAACCATTTTCTTAAATGCAGAAGATTTGGGTTACCAAGGCACAGAATTACAAGATCATATTAATAGTGATGCAGCTGCACTGGCACGTTTTGAAAAAATTCGTGCATATGGCGCGGTACAGATGGGCCTAATTAAAGATATTTCAGAAGCAGCTGCGCGTCAGCACACACCAAAAATTGCTTTTGTTTCTAAACCGAAAAACTACACTGCTTCAAGTGGTAAGAGTGTTTCAGAGGGTGATGTCGATTTACTGGTTCGTGCTTTGTCGATGGGTAAATTGCACCATGCCATGATGGGCACAGCAGCGGTTGCGATTGGCACAGCGGCTGCTATTCCTGGAACATTAGTAAACCTTGCGGCTGGTGGGGGCGAACGTGAAGCAGTACGTTTTGGTCATCCATCTGGAACATTACGTGTTGGTGCTCAAGCGGAACGTATTAATGATCAATGGGTTGTGAAAAAAGCCATTATGAGCCGTAGTGCACGTGTGTTAATGGAAGGTTGGGTACGTGTTCCGGGTGACAGTTTTTAAAAGTTATTAAGTAAAAAAGCCTCTCAATTACGTAGAGGCTTTTTTACGTTTGCCTTCAAAAACTCATCACCCACTTTTCACAGTGAATCGTGTATGATGTAGCGCATGAATGCTTCATTACATTCAATAAAATTTCTCTACTGATTTTATCGAGGCGGCTGTGTCATCACTCTCTCAAGTTAATGCGGATGTTTTAAAACAAGCTCAACAACGTATTCAACAAGATTTATTGACGACACTGGCCGCGTTCTCAATTCCAGAGCCTTTAAAAAGTGCAGTACACCATGCAGTTATGCTTGGTGGAAAACGTGTGCGTCCGGCTTTGTGTTATGCCACGGCTTCTTTACAGCCAAATCCAAATTTTGCTGCGGCTCGCCGTGCTGCGGTTGCTGTAGAGTTAATTCATTGTTATTCACTGGCTCATGATGACTTGCCTTGTATGGACAATGATTTACTGCGTCGCGGTCAGCCGACTTGCCATGTTGCATTTGGTGAAGATACTGCTTTACTCGCTGGTGATATTTTACAGTCAATGGCTTTTGAGGTTTTAGGTAGCCGTTTGTTCGATGAACAAGGGCAGGGTACCGATGCTGCAATTGTATTAAAACAAATCCAGATTCTAGCAACAGCCACCTCTAAAATGGTCTGTGGACAGGTGTTAGATTTACAAGCTGAAGCTAAGCAAATTGCTCAAGACGAACTTGAAAATATCCACCGCAATAAAACTGGTGCGCTTATTCAGGCTGCAATTATGATGGGGGCAGTCACCATCTTTTCTGGAACAGATCAAGCAATTCCAAAATTACGCCAATATGGGCAGACCATTGGACTGGCTTTTCAAGTATTAGACGATATTCTGGATATTACTTCGAGTACCGAAGCTTTGGGTAAAACTGCTGGTAAGGATGAGCAAGTGCAAAAATCGACATACCCAGCTTTAATGGGGCTCGAACAAGCACAGATTTATGCCAAAGAATTGCACGATCAAGCTTTTGAGGCTTTAGCTCATTTTGGTGATAATGCAAAAGAATTAGTTGATATCTCACAATTTCTTTTAGCGCGTACGAACTAATAATATTAAATCAATATTCATAACTTCTATTCATGCGAAATGAATAAAGGAGAAAAAAATGAATGGTGAACAACTCCATCAAAAAGCAATTGAAATTGCGCGTAATCTTCCCTTTAGTCAACAGACTCATCCTTTTGGTCCAGACTATGAAGTTTTTAAAATTTTAGAGAAAATGTTCATGCTGACGGCGGAAGTCGCAGGCGTCAAAATGATTAATGTGAAGTGTGATCCGTATAAGAGTCAGGAATATCAGGAGCTTTATTCATTTATTATTCCGGGTTATCACATGAATAAAAAACACTGGATTTCGATTACACCGCATAAGAACTTAACAAGCGATTTACTGCAAGATTTAATTCATGATTCTTATGATTTGGTCGTAAAGAAATTACCTTTGAAAGATCAGAAAAGATTAAAAAACCAATAATATAAAAAAACGGCGACATGATAGTCACCGTCTTGATTTTAATTACTTATTTGAAGTAATTGAATTAGTTATGTTTTCCCATAATACCGCGAATTGTATTTAAAACATCCGCAGGTAAAACCACAGTTTTAGCATTATTAGATTTCGCCATATCCTGCATTGCTTTTACATATTGTTCACCCAACAGATATGCCACAGGAATCTCTTTATCGCCAACTGCACTGGTCACCATTTCAATCGCACGTTGAGAGGCTTCAGCTAAAACAACTTGAGCTTCAGCATCACGGCGAGAAGCTTCTAAACGACCTTCTGCACTTAAAATAGCAGCCTGTTTTTCACCATCGGCTTTAGTAACAGCCGCACGACGTTGACGTTCTGCGGCAGCTTGCTCTTCCATGGCAGCTTGCATGGTATGAGACGGTTGAATGTCTTGAATCTCAACGGTTTTTAAGGTAATGCCCCAATCTGAAATATCGTCAGAAATAGCAGCTTTTAACTTAGCCTTAATATGATCCCGTGAAGACAATGCATCATCTAGATCCATTTCACCTACAATAGAACGCAGTGAGGTTTGTACAAGGTTCTGAATCGCCCATGTATAGTTTTCAATACCGTAAACTGCTTTTTCTGGTGTGGTTAAATTGATATATGCCACAGCATTCATAAGCAATACGGCATTGTCACGTGTAATCACTTCTTGTGACGGAATATCTAGCACAATGTCTTTCGTGGTAATTTTATAAGCCACGTCATCGATATAGGGAATCACAAAGTTAAGCCCCGGATTAAGGGTGGTGTGATATTTACCTAAACGTTGGACAATCCATTTGTAGCCCTGAGGAACAATACGAACCCCTTTAAAAATGGTAATAGCCACAAACGCCAAAAAGGCTAAAACAATAATAGTACCGACTGGCATGAAAATATCCTCTCTTTATCTTTAATGTTTATGAAGTACCGTGGGTTTGAACAATTAAGTCATTACCCGAAATGTCAATAACTCTCACACGATCGCCTACTTTAACAGGAGTAGTGCTCCGACAATTCCACTCATCGGCCCCTAAAATAGGCATTGGAAAGCGAACAATAATTTGATCATGGTCTAGACCGGTTTGAATCACCATGCCAACTTGACCAATCGTTGCTTCACGGGGCAATCCCGCTTTGGTTTTATCAATTGATAAGGGTTTAATAAATTTGAACCAAAGAATGGTGCATAGCACTGATAGGATTATCCACAATACAATTTGTGTTGTGAGGTTAATATCTGGAAATAACCAATAGAGAATGCACACCATAATGGCGGCAATACCAAACCAGAGTGCGGCAAAGGCAGGTAGAATCAGCTCAGAAAGAATAAGTAAGATACCCAATACAAACCAGTGCCAAGGTTGTACAACAAACTCCATAGATCTGCTCTTTTATATATCTTTATGATGGGTAAAAGTGACTAATATCACTTTTACCACTGTAGCAGATGATAGGAAATGTGGATAGAAAAAAACCACTTCAATTAGAATTTAGAACGTGGCGCGGGCTTAAATGCTGCTGGAGATTTTTTGAAGGTTGCAATCGCACTTTCAATTTGGCGAATTTGAGCTTGAGCAGCTTTTTCACCTTCCAAAATTGCCTGATTACTTGATTTGAGGTCAAGTGTACCTAAATGACCTACTTTAGGCTGAATCACAACATTGGCTTGCTTGAGTTCTTCATTAATACTTTGTTGGCCCATAATATTAATCGTTTGATCTAGCAATCCCCACATATTGGCTGGGCGATTACCTGCTGGACGCGCTGAAATATCAACGGCAATCACAATGTCTGCACCCATATCGCGAGCTGTTTTAACAGGAATTGGGCTAACTAATCCGCCATCAATGTATTTTTGATTGCCAATTGTGGCAGGTACGAACACATTTGGAATACTACAAGAAGCGCGTACTGCTTGGCCTGCATTGCCTTTAATAAAGTCTGCCTTTTGACCATTATCAAGACGAGTTGCCACAGCCGCAAAACGGATTGGGAACTTCTCAATCGGTTTATTGCCAACATTACGGTTAACGTAGTCTTGTAACTTTTGCCCGAGAATAATGCCTTGACGGTTAAGCGTTAAATCACGGATATCAGACTCTTGTAATTTCAGAGCCAGACTTTGTAATTGATAAGGTGTTTGTCCACTCGCGTAGATACTTCCAACAAAGCTACCAGCGCTGGTACCCGTTACAATTTTAGGCTTAATTCCATGAGACTCTAAAACCTTGATCACACCAATATGTGAAAATCCTTTTGCTCCACCGCCACCTAAAGCAAGCGCAATTACAGGTTCACGGGCTTTAATTGAGGTAGTCGGCGTTGGTGTTTTGCTAAATTTATCACAGCCAAAGAGTGCTAGAGAGATAAATCCAATACTGGCAAATTGAGCAATTTTCATCTTTAAAAATAATCTATGTCGAGATAAATTAAGAAGGGCCATAAGACCAGATTCGCTCAATTTTTGCTAGGTTTTTTTCACTAGATTTTGTAAAGGTTCGGCAAGCCAATTGCGATTTTTGGGTGAGATTTTTCCTGCATAACGCTCAAAAATCTTGGTGAGATCTTCATCGTAGTTACCACTTGGGTCTAAGTGACCTAAGCAGTGAATCGTCTTGCGGTCATAATCAAAAGAAAACATCACAATGGGAATATTGGCTTTTGCGGCAATATGGTAAAAACCACTTTTCATTTTTTTTGCTTTTTTACGTGTGCCTTCGGGCGCCATCCCAATCCAGATCTTTTCATATTTTTGAATGGTGGCAACGACTTGTTCAGTAAGTCCATTGGCTGTGTTACGTTTAACAGGAATAACGCCAGCCCAGTCTAACGCTCGCTTAAACGGTGGTTTAAAAAGGGCATCTTTACCTAATACTGTAATTTGGATACCTAATCCGAAAATCGCAAGAAAGCCATACCATCCATCAATATTGGAAGTATGGGGTGAAATAATCGCCACTGCTTTTGGAAAATTAGGAACTTCGCCTTCAATTGTCCAACCTTGCGCTAAAAAAAGTTTTTTAAATAGCGCTCGGCTTAAAGCAGTGCCACGTTGGGGTACCAAATCAGGTAAATTAGGGAAATGTTGATCCATATTTTTTTAAATTTTAACTTGTCCTCGTTTTATCTTAATCTTTTGAAATATATGCTTCATTGGCAAAATGTAAGAACAACATGATATTTGATGTTATTCCTCATTAAAGAAATAAAAAGTAGGTATATATGTTTCGGCAGCAAAATCTTTATCTTCTGCTATTTTCCTTATATTGGGCACAAGGGCTACCTGTCGGTTTTATGACCCATGCTTTACCTGTTATTTTAAGGGCACAAGGTGTGTCACTCGCTCATATTGGTGGTTTTGGTCTACTAATGCTGCCTTGGTCAATTAAGATATTTTGGGCGCCGTGGGTTGATCGACATGCACTTTCCCGTTTAGGGCACTATCGTAGTTGGATTTTACCTACGCAGTTTTTGACGGTAGCTGTGTTGTGTATTTTGTCTTTTTTCCCTATTCAGGCTTTAGACCAACCTCTTTATTTATTTGCTTTTTTTATTTCGCTTCTTTTAATGAACTTAACAGGGGCAACACAAGATATTGCGACCGATGCTTTGGCCGTCAATTTGTTACAGCATGACCAGCAACATTGGGGAAATACATTTCAGGTGATTGGTTCCCGACTTGGTTTTATTGTCGGGGGAGGTGCCGTACTCTGGTGTTTAGACTGGTTAACATGGCAACCCACTTTCCTGTTATTAGCAGCCTTGGTGTTTTTAAATACGTTACCCGTTTTATTATTTAAAGAGCCAAAACATGTAGCTTATTCAAGTCATCAACTTGAACCCAGTCAGCAAAATTTAGTCATAAAGATTAAGGCTTACTTGAGTTATTTCTCTCAAAATAAAGAGCTCCGTTCTTGGTTAGTTATCCTTATTACTTTTAAAGTAGCAGATGGTTTAGCTGGGCCATTACTTAAACCTTTAATGGTCGATATGGGGCTAAGTTTTACTCAAATTGGCGTTTATATCACCATGCTTGGTGCAGTGGCAGCACTGGCAGGGGCAGCAATAGCTGGTGGAGTGCTTAAATACTTCTCAAGACCTACCACTTTAATTATTTTTTCAGTATTTAAAATCATGAGCTTAGCTGCCTATGCCTATTTAGCTTATGCTTACGAACAGAAAATTCAACTCAATGTCTGGACGATTTATACAGTCAATGCTTTAGAGGATGCATTCTCGGCAATGTTGTTGGTGGTTATGTTGACCTTAGTCATGCTCTACAGTCGAAAAGAATATGCAGGTACAGATTTTACCTTTCAGGTTTCAGTCATGGCGACTGTGAGTGGGGGGCTTTATAGCTTGAGTGGTGTGTTTGGAGATGCTTTCGGTTATTTCCATTATTTGATAGCTATTGTCATTATTGGCACTGTTACTTTGCTCCCTATTTCTCTCTGGAAACATGTAAAACTACAAGAAAAATAATGTTAACTAAATGAAATAAAGAAATTTAATATCGATTAAGGAGTGATCTCGTCATTATCTACTACCTTTGTCTATGTTTTTAAAAATGTATGTTTTTAGCTATTTAAATGCTCAATTAATTGTGCCATCTTGTTTGGGTAGCAAATGGAAGCTAACTGGAGTAAAAATGGATTTCGTTAACAAGAAAAATCATGTGAATCAATTAAAATGGGTAGAAAAATGTTCAAGTAGATTGGATATTAGCCTAAAGTCTAAAAAAGAATAATGAAATAACGATTTAATCATTCTATAAGATAAGAGAGTTGTGTAGGATTCGTTACAACATGAAGTTAAGGTAAAAATCTGTAAGTCAAAGTATATTTTTTATGTCTTTGGTTATTGGTTTTGGTCTTGCATAACGTTGAAATTGGTTTTGGTTGCGGTAATAAAATTAATGTAACCAAAGTGGAGGAGAGTTGATTTTTTAGCCCCCTAATTTAATGGCGTAAATCAACTTGGCATGGATAGGCAACATAAAATATATTTTTGGAGTTTTTGATGGATCTATTCCTTAATCGTAAATCTTTCGTTGTTAAAAGTTTAGCGCTTACAGTTACAGCTTTAATGATGAGTGGGGCACATGCTGCGACTTCCGACAAAGCGGAAATTCAACAGCTTCGTAAAGAAGTTGAGGCTTTAAAAGCTTTAATTCAACAACAAAGCCAAGTGCAGCAACAACAGCAGCAAGTACAGCAACAACAGCAAGTACAGTTAGCTGAAGTTAAGGCACAACCAGTTGCTGCACCAGTTTCGCCGTTAGCAGGATTTAAATCTAAAGCTGGCGCTGATGTGAACCTATATGGTTTTGTTCGTGGTGACGCTAACTATATTCTTGAAGGTGCGGATAACGACTTCGGTGATGTTAGTAAGTCAGACGGCAAAACGCATGATAAATTACGTGCGACAGCTAAAACGACACGCCTTGGTTTAGATTTTACTGCTCCAGTAAATGATGCCAAAGTTGGTGGTAAACTCGAAGTCGACTTTGCTGGTTCAACAACAGATTCAAATGGCTCATTGCGTGTTCGTCATGCTTATGTAACATATAACAACTGGTTGTTTGGTCAAACAACATCTAACTTCTTGGCTAATCATGCACCAGAAATGATCGATTTCTCGACCAACATTGGTGGTGGTACAACACGTGTTCCGCAAGTGCGTTATAACTACAAGTTAGGACCAGCTACACAATTGTTTGTATCGGCAGAAAGAGGTGATAGTTCTGGTCTTACTGGTGCAAAAGATAAAGATAATAATTGGGTAAATGATAGCATCAAATATAGTTTGCCAGTATTAACTGCTAAAATCACTCAAGGCTATGCAGATGGTAAAGGTTCTGCTTCTGCTCGTGCATTAGTTGAAAACTATAAATCAAAAGCTGGTAGTGACAACCAAACAGGCTGGGGTGTTGGTGTTGGTACAGACTTTAAAGTATCTGATCCTTTAAAACTTTTTGCTGATGCATCTTATGTTGTAGGTAACAGTAACTACTTATATGGTAGTAATAAGGCCTATACAATCGTGAATGGCGATATCGAGCAAAATAAATTTGTAGCAGTACAAGTAGGTGGAACTTATAAGATTTTACCTAACTTACGTTCTACTCTAGCTTATGGTGCTCAATTCGCTGATGACGGTACTGATTATGCAAAAGCATATAAAGATGGAAATGAAAAAGTTCAACAAGCATGGCTTAACGTGATTTATACACCAGTTAAACCAATTGATTTGGGTCTAGAGTACGTTAACGGTAAGCGTGATACCTTTGAAGGTAAGTCTTACAAAGATAACCGTGTTGGTTTAATGGCTAAATATAGCTTCTAAGATCTGCATTTAGTTAAAAATCAAAAAAGACGAGGTTAAATTTAACCTCGTCTTTTTGTTAGAAAAAATTTTGAAATAAGTATTTTTTAAGATTTATGTATTAGATCATTTTTTATTTAAGTCATTTTTAAGTTTCAATTTCTACAGTAAAGCATCATAAAAAGATTGTAGTTCCCCCAAGATGCTGAATTTTTTTTCTACCTTAAAAAATAAACAGATTTCACTGTTTATGTTTAATTTCATTATAGCCATTTGGTTAGGTGCAATTCTAAATATTGGTTTTTATAACAAAGTACATCTTTTAACTCCATATTTTGGAGTAAAGGCTATTCTATTTTTAGCAGCTACTGTTGTTATTCTTATTGCTGCTTATTATGCACTTTTACAGATTCTAAACTGGAAATGGACGGCCAAGTTTTTTGCAATTTTGCTGGTCTTCATTGGTGGTTTTAGCTCTTATTTTGTTAATACGTTAGGTGTAATCATCTCGCCTGATCAGATTCAAAATATGATACAAACAGATGTATCTGAGGTTTCTGATTTAGTTTCATTACGCTTTGGGCTTTGGACAGTTTTCTTTGTTGTTTTACCTATTTTCTTGATTACTCAGGTAAAGATCAAAAAAGAAAGAATAGTTCCTCTCTTAGTTAAGAAAGTATTATCTATAGCTATTGCCTTCGCACTTGTAGGCGGTTTGCTGTTTACATATTATGTTGATTTTGCAGCAATCTTTAGAGAGCATCGTGATTTAAAAGGTATGATCTCTCCTCAAAACACTATTTCTTCTTTGATATCTTATTATCATAAAAAGGCACCGAAGAAAAATCTTCCTCTTGTGAAATATGGTGAAGATGCTCATCAAGTTCAGCCTACACAAAAAACTTTACCTAAACTGATGGTACTTGTGGTTGGTGAAACTGCGCGTGCAGAAAGTTTTTCACTTAATGGATACGCTAAAAACACAAATCCAGAGCTTTCTAAACAAGATATTTTGAATTTCTCTCAAGTAAGTTCGTGTGGTACAGCCACTGCTGTTTCAGTTCCATGCATGTTCTCTGGCATGTCACGTTCTAGTTATGATGAACAATTAGCAAGTCATCGTGAAGGACTATTGGACATTGCAAAGCGTGCGGGTTACCAAGTGACTTGGATTGATAATAATTCTGGTTGTAAAGGCGCATGTGATCGTGTTGAGCAATATCAAATTCCAGAAAAGCTACAGCAAAAATGGTGTAAAGATGGCGAATGTCTTGATGATATTTTAATTGATAGCTTAAATGAATATTTAGCGACTATTCCTAAAGAAGACACGCGTCCACGTTTAATTGTCTTGCATCAGATGGGTAGTCATGGACCTGCGTATTACAAGCGTGCGCCTGCGGAATATCAAAAGTTTAAACCGACTTGCGATACTAATGCGATACAGGGCTGTTCTCCAACCGAATTAATAAATAGCTATGATAATTCAATCATATATACAGACCATGTATTAAGTCAGATGATTAATAATTTAAAAGAAGTATCGAAATATCAAACAGGTTTATGGTATTTATCTGATCATGGTGAATCAACTGGCGAACATGGTATGTATTTGCATGGGGCGCCTTACTCAATCGCACCAACTCAACAAACACATGTACCAATGATTATGTGGTTCTCTGATAACTGGAAACAGCACAATCTTGCACAAGTGAGTTGTTTAGACCAACAAACGAAACAAAAGTTAAGCCAAGATAATTTATTCCCAAGTTTGTTAAGTATGCTGGATGTGAAAACTCAGGTCATTAACCCTCAACTGGACATGTTGCACTCTTGTGCCCATGTGAATTAAAGCGAGCCTAGAACATGACAAAAATCTTAATGATTGAAGATGATTTTATGATTGCTGAGTCAACAATAACGTTGCTGCAATATCATCAATTTGAGGTGGAGTGGGTCAATAATGGCTTGGATGGTCTGGCTCAATTGGCCAAAAATAAGTTTGATATCATTTTATTAGACTTAGGTTTGCCGATGATGGATGGCATGCAGGTCTTAAAGCAAATCCGTCAAAGAGCTGTCACTCCAGTTTTAATCATTTCGGCACGAGACCAGTTGCAAAACCGCGTGGATGGATTAAACCACGGTGCAGATGATTACTTAATTAAACCATACGAGTTCGATGAGTTACTTGCCCGTATTCATGCGCTATTGCGTCGTACTGGAGTAGAGGCTCAGCTTGCGAATCATGAGCAACTTTTACAAAATGGCGATTTGGTTTTAAATGTTGAACAACATATTGCAACCTTTAAAGGCCAACGGATTGATTTGTCGAACCGTGAATGGGCGATTCTTATTCCTTTAATGAGCCATCCAAACAAAATCTTTTCTAAAGCAAATCTGGAAGATAAGTTATATGATTTCGATAGTGAGGTGACCAGTAATACGATTGAAGTATATGTGCATCACTTGAGAGCTAAACTTGGAAAAGACTTTATTCGAACTATTCGAGGGTTGGGTTACCGTTTAGGGTAATCCTTACTTCAATTTTGGAACTTTATAAAAGTGCATTATTCATTAAAGAAACGACTGATTTGGGGCACCTCAATTTTCAGTGTTGTCTTAGGTTGTATATTAATTTTTAGTGCCTATAAAGTTGCACTTCAAGAAGTTGATGAGATTTTAGATACTCAAATGCAGTATTTAGCTGAACGAACAGCTGAGTATCCTTTAAGAACAGTAAGTAGTAAGTTCGATTTACACAGAACTTATCATGAAGAAGATTTGTTTTTAGATATTTGGGCCTATAAAGATCAGGCTCATTTATCTCATCGGTTACATCTATTGGTTGCACCTGTTACCCAAGCTGGTTTTTACTCGCATAAAACTAGTCAAGGCGTATTGAGAACTTACGTTTTGCCTTTAAAAGATTACCAGATTCAGGTCAGTCAACAAGAACGAGTTCGTGAAGCTTTTGCTTGGGAACTTGCAGGAAGTATGTTTATTCCGTATTTAATTATTTTGCCATTTGCGATTTTTGCTTTAGCTGCAATTATTGGTCGAGGTCTAAAGCCAATAGATGACTTTAAAAATGAGCTGAAGGAACGCGATTCGGAAGAGTTAACACCCATTGAAGTTGTAGACTATCCTCAAGAGTTATTGCCAACTATTGATGAAATGAACCGTCTGTTTGAGCGTATTTCTAAAGCTCAAAATGAGCAAAAACAATTTATTGCAGATGCTGCTCATGAACTTAGAACTCCTGTTACAGCTTTAAATTTACAAACCAAGATTTTAATCAGTCAATTTCCTGAGCATGAAGCGTTGCAAAACTTGAGTAAAGGGTTAGCACGTATTCAGCATTTGGTCACACAGCTTTTGGCTTTGGCCAAGCAAGATGTCTCTTTAAGTGTGATTGAACCGACCAGAACTTTTCAACTCAATGATGTCGCTTTAAATTGTGTTGAACAGCTTGTTAATTTAGCTATGCAAAAAGATATTGATCTAGGGTTTGTCCGCAATGAACCTATTGAAATGCATAGTGTTGAGCCAACAGTACACTCAATTATTTTTAACCTAATTGATAATGCAATTAAATACACGCCTCATGAAGGAATGATTAATATTTCAGTCTTTACTGCTACAGATGGCGATGCGTGTATACAAATTGAAGATAGCGGTGCAGGGATTGACCCTGAACACTATGATAAAGTTTTAAAACGGTTTTATCGTGTACACCACCACCTTGAAGTGGGCAGTGGTTTAGGTTTATCAATTGTTGACCGAGCGACTCAGCGTTTAGGCGGAACTTTGACACTAGATCGAAGCTTAGAGCTTGGCGGACTCTCTGTTTTAGTTAAACTGCCTAAAGCTCTACATATTCATGAAACAAGAACTTGATTTAAACAAGTTCTTGTTTGATTCGCTTTTCAAACTCAAAGCGGTGAATACAAATTTTATAAAATAAGATATTCACTGCCCAAACGACCCAGCCAGTCCATAAATTGTGGCTAAGGAAATGGGCGCCACGCATCATTTGTCCCCAGCCCATCAGAAAGCCTAAGATAATGCCAGCAATGAGATAAAAATAAGCTCGTTTAGGTTGCTCAAGGCGATAAACAAAAAAGCCTGTCATTAAAATAAAGCCTGCACTTGCGTGACCACCAGGAAAGCAATGACCATGTGTAGAGGTAAAGTCCCATACATAACTTAAAGCAGTCGGATGAACCATATTCCAAGGGCAAGCGTGAGCGGATTGTGATTTTAATAGCCCAACTACACCGCTACCAATCATGCTGACAAAAAACATATAGCCATATTGCCAGCGATAAAGCTTCAGTTTTTCTACTTTGAAAGATGCAATCCACAGAAATAAAAAGATCACATAAACGGTAGTAATGATTTGTTTTACGATTTCATGGTTTACCCTTACAAGGTACCAATTGTCCCGATCAAAGAAATGACCTGTTGAATCCATCCATGGGTGGATGAGATACATATCAATTTTCCCACCCACTGGAAATATAAATAAAAGTATAAAAAAACTAAGGGCAAGAAAAATAAGCT
>NZ_JRVL01000137.1:0-8182 GCF_054823985.1 Acinetobacter sp. GN11
TGTACAAGCAAATCTTGAAAACCCTTCAAAACCCTTATTTGAAATTGCATTAATGTTTCTCCCCCAGGCGGACAATATTGACTTGGTTTTTCCCAAAAATTTGCCAGCAATTCTGGTGAAGTTTCATAAATTTGCTGAGTTAAAATGCCTTCCCAATCTCCAAAGAACATTTCTTTTAAGTCATGGCTTAAAAGTAAAGGGAGTCCAGTTGTCTTCGCAAGTCGCTCAGCAAAACAAGCACAACGTTTTAATGATGAACTTATAATGACATCCCATGACTGATTTGCAACTTGCTCAATGGTTGACTGCATTTGCTGCCAACCTTTTGCCGTTAACTCATCATCCAAATGTCCACGTAAAGTATGGCTATATTGACTCTCGCCATGTCTGAGCAAATCAATCCTGAATTTACCCAATTTTATCCCCGCTTACAGCAGCTTGAGCAAAGGTAGCCATTTGGTTGTGTAATACACATGCCATTTTAACTAATGCTAAGGCAGTACCAGCACCACTACCTTCACCTAAACGCAAATTCATTTTTAAAATCGGCTCTGCATTGAGTTCCTGCAAAATACGGCGATGACCATATTCTGCCGATTGATGGCCAAATAACATCCAGTCATGTACTTTAGGGTTCATTCGTACCGCGCATAAAGCAGCGACCGAACTAATAAAGCCATCTACAATGATAGGTAAACCTACCTGCGCACATCGAATATAAGCACCTACAATTGCCGCAATTTCCAACCCACCAACTGCACACAATGTTTTGAACGCATCACCAGTAACATGTTTATGATGAAGCTCGATTGCTTGTTCAATTACTTCAATTTTATGTCTTAACTGATCGGCACCAATTCCTGTCCCGACTCCAGTTAATTGTTCGGCAGTATCATTTAATAAAAGACATGCTAAGGCAGAAGCAGAACAGGTATTTCCAATTCCCATTTCACCAGCAATATAAATATCTGCACCTTCGGCTTTAGCCGTATCTACACTATTTTTACCTAACTCTAAAGCAGCACGACATTCATCTGCATTCATTGCAGCTTGTTTGGCAAAATTTGCCGTACCAGCACGAATACAATGACGTTCAACGCCTGCGTATTCGTACGCTTCACCTAATGTACCGCAATCAATCACTTGCAAATGAGCTTGATGATATTTGGCAATTACACTAATTGCTGCCCCACCAGTCGTGAAGTTTTGCAGCATTTGACGAGTTACGGCTTGAGGGTATGCAGAGATATTTTCTTCAACCACGCCATGATCGCCCGCAAAAATGGTGATCCATGGATGGTTAACTTGTGGATGTGCATTTGACTGTAAACTGGCAAGTTTAACTGCTATCAGTTCTAAATCCCCTAAGGCACCAGTAGGTTTTGTGAGTTGGAGTTGATGTTGTTCTGCTTGTTGTTTTGCGTCCAAATTAGGTTGCTGTACAGATTCTAACCACCAGTTCATTTTACTTCTCACTTTTTAAAATCATTGGAAAACCAGCCACACAAAACACAACCTTATCTGCAATTTGTCCTAAAGCTTGATGTAGTCTGCCTGCTTCATCGACAAAACGGCGGCTTATATCGCCGAGCGGGACAACCCCAAGTCCTGTTTCATTACTTACTAAAATAATTTCTGACTCAAGCTTAGGTAAAACTTTTAACAGCTGCTCACATTCAAATTGTTGAATACTTTGATCTTCTAAAAGTAACAAATTCGTTAGCCAGAGCGTTAAGCAGTCCACCAAAATAATTTGGTTAGGTCGATCAATTTTTTGTAAAGTTTTTGCCAAAAATAATGGTTCTTCGACCAAAGACCAGTGAGCAGGACGCTGGTTTTGATGGTGTGCAATTCGGCTTTGCATTTCTGGATCAAGCGCTTGCGCCGTAGCAACATAAGTGACAGCTAATTGCGTATTTATTGCCGTTTGTTCAGCCAGTCGGCTTTTTCCAGAACGGGCTCCACCCAAAATCAGTTGCAACATGAATCACCTAAGAACAAATGCTGAGATGGATATAACTTACCCTGTAAAGTTTGAGCCTGATAATAACCAAACGTTAAATGCTTAACTTTAAGACTAAATTCAGCGTGTTTGTATTGTACAGGTAATTGAGAAATTTTATGTAAAATCAAATCACTACTATAGTCTTTTTTATACAACCCCAAAGTAATATGCGGACAATATTCTAAAGCCGCAATTTCATTAGACACTAAACCTAACTTTTGGCGTATTTGAGATAAGATATTTTCGGTATCTCGTATTTCTACAAATAAAGCACTACTAAAGCTATCAACCGAACCAATTTTTAATCGAAATGGTGCAATATCTTCTTTTCTTAAAATTTCCCTTTGCTGCTCTAACTCACTCAAACTAAAGTCATCACTATACATTCTGGTTTCGTGGTTTAAAAATCCACATATAAACAGCGTGATATGATATTGACGGCTATTGGGTTCTAATAAGAATTCTGAAAAATGCGCGCGCAAGGCATCTAAATAATCAACTATTTTTTGATCATTAATTTCTAAATACCATAAAGCATAATTTTGGCGCCCAAGATGCCATTCGGTATAATCCCGTATAGATGTTGGCACCATGAACGTCGAAGGTTTTAGCAGCACAACTTTAATTCAAAATCATTCAATTTTTGTATTAAAGCATGTTTGCCTTTCAGTTGTAGAACATTAATTATTTAAATGAACTTAAGCATATTGAGTGCGCATACTTTTGGAGTTGGTAATATTCATGTTTAAAGGCTGTTTGCCTTGTTCAGAAAATAAATATTGAACTAATTGCGTTAACTCAACTTCAAGTCGGCTTTTTTGGGCAGTACTCATATCCAATTTCTGAATTTGCTGCTGTAAATGTTTAATCGCATCAGCCTCTTCAATTTCTAAATATTGAATTGCATAGGCATACCCTAGCGCAGCGCCTTTTAATAGGTTTTTATAAGGCAAATCATGACCTATATTTACCTCAATTGACGCAATTACTCTTTCATTATGAGTTAATTTACGAAGTGGATCTCTTGCCACTCGTTGACAAGGGTCTTTAAATGCATATTCACATGAGTCTAGAAAACTTTGTGCCATGCGATCCAAATCTTTTGCATAGTTAGGTAATACAATTGCAAGCCCTTGCTTTACTTCTCTAATTAAATTTTCTGCAAATGCTTTAACTGAATGATCACCCATGGCAACACCAATAGATTCATAACCTAGTAGAGATGCGTACCAAGCAAGCATGGCATGCACGCCATTCCATAGTCGGTTTTTGATTAATTGTATATCTGTAATCTGATTAACCAAGACAACTTGACGTAACTTTTCGAGTAAAGGGCTGCCTTTTTCTACATAAATTGGCATATCCGTTTCGCTATGAAACAGAATTAGGTCCATGCTTTGTAATATATGACCTGGCTGGAAATTACGGCGCATGTTATCAACATATAAAGATGCCTGATTTTGCTGATCTTGGGACAGTTTATTGCAATCTTCAATTTCGACTTGTTCTTCATGCTCCACATCAGATAAATGCTGTTCAAGAAAGTGATGCTTAATGCGAAGTTGGCGATATAAATTTTGATTAGATAGTTTCGAAACCATGCGGTTTACAACGGTGTCGCAAAAGTAATGTTCTTTTAAAATATGCTCAGTTACATCTTCATCGTTAGTTAACTCGAGTAGAGCTTCTCTAAGATGCTTCATAACCAAATATTTCGCACCGACTTTATTTAAAATAATTAGAAAAGTTAACGGTTCAATACATGTTTCAAGGGGCGAGTTAAAACGCGCATATAATCCTTTTGCAATTATTTTTGACTCAGCCTCTATAGCTTGCTCAGGTAAGCAAAGTGCAATCAAACTTGAATGTGTATACATCTCTAACATTTGTTGTTCATTGTCAGAATCAACAATGGTCATATTTTCAATACGTTCATCATAAGAAAATTGACCATAGCGAATACTATAAGTTCCAAATGCATTCACAGCCTCTCGAAAAAGACTATTACGTGTTGAAGCAATAATTCTCTTTGGTTTTGTGTACCCATCCCAATGTGACAAGATTTGCGCTATATAACCACCGCCAATAGCACCGAAACCATGTATTCCAACCGTCAGTTGATTTAGGCTTTGCGGAAAAGGCTCCTGCATATCTGGCATATCCATAACAGGAATAAATTGGTCGAGATCAGTTAACAAGTCATACATCTGATCATAATAAAAATGTGCTTTTTCCAGCATTTCATCATTTGGTTCTTTAATATCTTTTAATAAAATCGTCAAACCTTTTGAAGTGTGAGCCGAAGTTAAACCATTTTCAGAATCTTCAAACATAAGACACTGGTTAGCATCCAAGTGAAGTTGACTAGCAGCTTTTAAAAAGATTTCAGGATGCGGCTTTCCTTGTTCGACTTCATCACCACAGGTAATCACATCAAAAAATTTATAAACATTCGCATTAATTAAATATTCTTCGGCAATTGCTCTACGGCTTGAAGTCGCAACAGCCATTCTTAAGCCAGATTTTCGTAAACGTTCTAAAACTTGAACTAAACCTTTTTTAATCGGTACGCCGTGTTTTCGAATATATTCGAGTTCCATCTCATCGGCTCTTTTTCGTATTTCTTTATAGGGAACATTTACGCCATATAAACGTTGAGCCAATTGTTCAGCAGTAGTTGCACTTAAACCTAAACATTGCATTAAATATTCGTGTGAAAACTCCTGTCCAATGAGTTCTTGAGATGCTTGTTGCAATGTTTGAAACCGCAACCTCTCAGTATCAAACATTGTCCCATCCATATCAAAAATTGCTCCATGAACAGGTTTTCCATGAAAAATAAGCACGCTTTTACCTCTTTTTTGATCATGTTTTATTCAGGGTATACAAAAAATTGGTTAAAAAGGCGGGATATTAATAAATGAAACATTAGTGGTTATTTTTTAATCAAAAATATAAGAGATCTGTTACTGAGTCCTGTTAATACTCTAAAAAGGTTGAACAATATAAATAAGTATGAAGCTAACTGTAAATGCAAGAACAGCAAGCCATCCTCGCTTGCCGTTCTTGATTTATTCTTTTTGTTGCGCTGATAGTATTTATTTTTCTTAGTTCCATTTACCGCTACTTGAACCTGCATATTTTTATAATGTCTCGCAGGTGTCACATACCAGAAATCAACTCACCTTTCGCTATTCTCATTGTTGGTGCTTCTGGTATAACTCTAAAATTCATAAGAAAATGAGCATGAACGAATAGAATATAAGATTGATATTACAACTAATGTCTTTGCTCCTTATTAGAAAATAGCTACACTGCCATTATCAATAATGATAATCATTTTCATTTAATAGTTCAAGCTTTTTCTTCATTATTTGTGCTTCTCTCTTTTAAAAAAAGATCTGTACAAAGTATTTTCTCAATATAGATAGAGAATCATGGTTAGTTCTTAAAGTAAGTTTTTAAGCCATTATTATTGATCAAGTACATCAACAAATTGAGCATTTAAAAGCTGAGCTAAATCTTTTGGATTTAAACCAATATCTAGCCCTCTTTTTCCCCCACTTACATAAATTTTATTAAAGTTTTGAGCTGATGCATCAATGACCGTTTTTAATCGTTTCTTTTGGCCTAAAGGACTAATCCCTCCTACTAAATATCCTGTTAAACGTTCGGCATCTTTAGGATTAGCCATCTGTAATTTTTTACATCCAAACGCCGTAGCTACTTTTTTTAAATTTAATTGGTGATTAACTGGCAAGACAGCAACGAAATAATTTTTATCGTCACTTACCATTAGAGTTTTAAATACTTCGTTTACATCTAAATCTAATTTTTCGGCTGCTTCTAATCCAAAACTTTTGGCATTTGAATCATGTTCATATTCATGAATAGAAAATTCGATTTTATTACTTTTTAACAATCTACATGCAGGAGTCATGATAAGTGGTGTTATAGATGAAATTGTTTCGATTATAGTTTTTTTAGAAAAATTTTTAAATTTGCTTAGGCTATTTACAAGAGTTACATAAAAATTCAAACAGCAACTGAAGAAAAAATAATCTCAACTTGATATTCGTTGCTCGACTCCATATATTTTATTTAGATTTGAAGTCTGAGCTGACAATTTTATGAGTTATAAACACAACAATCTGATGGCGATGCGTCACCGTTTTTGGGATGAATCTTCAGATTCTGTATTAAACGAAAAGCAGTTTTTGCAGCAGACGTTAATTGAACAAGGTATTTTTAATAACGCAACTCTTGATGATGTTAAGTACTTCTTTTACACCCTTCCTAGCATCATTATTGTAAAAGCTCATGCACTTGGTTTTATGCATGATTCAGTCAAACAGATGTTATTGCAACATATTCAGACCAATCGTCTGCATTTGATGCAGAAATCTGAATTAAAGATTCAATTTAAAATGTAATCCATTTTGTTATCAAAGATCTGTTTTATCTTAGTTTTACTCATCTGAATTGTTTTAATTTCTTAAATTTCCAAATTGCTTAGGCTATTTAAGAATTATTGGAATAAAGATGACCATTTCGGCCTATCATTCAGTCTGAGAGAACTATTTTAATACGCTCAAAACATGTAATATTCGTTACAATTTTAGATCACCAGCGTTTGGCTGCATGATGCGCATAGGATTCTATTTTCATGTCAAATCAGAAAGATAAGCTTAAGAGTTTAAAAACTTCTTCCATGGATCGACGCTTATCAATCGCGAAAGCTTCTTTACTTGCAGGAACACGTTGGGCAACTGCAAGTGCCTCTTCTTTATTTTCTAATGAAGAAGAAAAGGAAAAGAAACGCAAAAAAGCGATGAGCGAACAAGCTAACTATCTGGTTTCTGAAATAGGTAAACTTAAGGGTTCTATTGTTAAAATTGGCCAAATGATGGCTCTTTATGGTGAACACTTTTTACCAGAAGAGATTACACAGGCATTAAATACCCTAAATAACCAAACCGTTGCCTTAGATTGGCCTGCAATTAAGCCACATCTACAAGAGCAACTGGGTGCTAAATTAAATGATTTAACAATTGATCATGAACCAATTGGAACGGCCTCTCTCGCACAAGTACATCGTGCAACACGTAAATCAGACGGCTTAGAGTTAGTCTTAAAAATCCAATATCCTGGCGTTGCAAATGCAATTGATTCAGATATGAGCTTGTTTAAAAATATGCTTAAACTGACACGTATGGTGCCACAAACTCGTGAATTCGATCAGTGGTTTGATGAAGTACGTGAAATGATGCATCGCGAAGTTGACTATGATGTTGAAGCTGCCACTACCCGTCGTTTTGGTGACCGCTTAAAAGATGACGAGCGTTATATTGTTCCGACAATTGTAGATGAGTATTGTACCAATCAAGTACTTTGCATGACTTTCGAACGCGGTGTTCCAATCAATAGCCCTGTGATGTTGTCTTTGCCTCAAGAGCGTCGTAATCAGCTCGGCGAAGCTTCACTCGAAATTGCAGTTCGTGAAATTTTTGAATGGGGCGAAATGCAAACCGACCCTAACTTCGGTAACTACCTCGTCCGTTTAGGTAATGGCCAAGATGTTCAAGATAAGATTGTATTACTAGATTTTGGTGCTATCCGTCAGTTTGATGAACACTTGTTATCAGTTGCACGTAATTTAATTCAGGCTGGTTATCAGCATGATAAAAATGCGATGGTCCAAGCAATGACTGGATATGAGTTTTTTGAGGCAATGCCTGAAAGTATTAAACCCGGTATGGCCGATGTCTTTTTAATCGCGACAGAAGCGTTTAGTACCCCTGCAAATAATCCAGACATGCCAGCTGGCCTTATGGATGAACATGAACGTTATGACTGGAAGAAAAGCCAGTTACACAGCCGTGTTATGCAGCAAGCAAGTAAATCGATGGCATCACGTTATTTCTCAGTGCCTCCAAAAGAATTTATGTTTATTAGCCGTAAATTTATTGGGGCCTATACATTTATGACGGTTATTGATGCAAAAACAAATGTGCGACATATGATTCGTAACTTTGCTTAATTTAATAAAGGACTAGAATGATTCCATGTCATTCTAGTCAATACCGCTCAATGCCCCCAATAATTAAATATTTTTAAACAAATAAAATCAAAAACTTATAATTTTATTATTTTCTATTTGCCATTTATCTACTCATT
>NZ_JRVL01000138.1:0-3761 GCF_054823985.1 Acinetobacter sp. GN11
CATCGACCATGGCCACTTTATGGACAACAAAAAAAGTTAATGCTCATCAACATTTTATGTTGTAGTGCATTTTCTACTCAGGCTTATTCAGCGGATGAAGAATGGAAATTTACATTAAAAAATGCATATATAGATAGAAACTATGACAACCCAGATGTAAAAGACACGGGTAGCTGGTCACAATCCATCTCTCTATTTTATAACTCCAATATGCACGACACGCCGTTAGAAATTGGTGGAACTCCGATTCAAATTGGAGCAAATGCTTCAGCACAATATGCGGTTCGCTTAAGCCAAGATAAACACGTTGCAGATACGGTATTGCCTTTTGATAAAGCAACTCAGTCCCAAGCACCCGATTATCTAAAATATGGTGCGACATTAAAGTTAGGCTATAACAAGACTCTACTAAGCATTGGTGAATTATGGCTTGATTTACCCGTAACCACTGTAGATGCAAGTCGTCAGCTACTGACCTCTTATTTGGGAACCAACCTTAAGTCTCAATTGAGCGATAAGCTTTTTGCTGAAATTGGTCGAATCGAAAAAGTATCGCCACGAAATGAAGAAGATTTTCATCGCTTTTCTTTTACCTCAAAAGGCGTGACTGGCTACTCTGATGGCCTTAACTACATAGACCTGCGCTATCAATTTACGCCTACGTTGAAGGGCGAATATTACTTCGGAAATATGGAGGATTTATATAACAAACATTATGTCGGCGTTGACTATATATGGAAAAACTCTAATTTTTCAGTTAATTCAAAATTCAAATATTTCAATGCCAAAGATAATGGAAATCTTTTTGACATCGACGCACAAAATGTAGGGTTACTAGAAACACTTAAAGTAAAAAATCACAGCTTTGGTTTGGGTTATCAGCAAATTATTGGTGAGTCTGCTTACCCGTTACCAGATGGTTTCTTGCCTGAAACTTATTTCATTAACTGGAACACGACTGGTTTCTTCAAACAAGATGAAAAGTCTTATCACTTCATCTATGGCTATGACTTTAAAGATTATGTGCCTGGTTTAAATACGACTTTCAAATATGTATATGGTGATCACTTTAAAACAGCAGATGGCTTAAAAAATAAAGAAAGTGAAGCAAACGTTATTGTCAATTATGCCCTTCAACAACCTTTTCTTAAAGGTTTAGCTCTTCAATACATCTTCATCAATTACGACATTAAGCATGGAAACGATTTCTCTGAAAACCGTTTCTTTGTTAATTACAGCAAAAAATTTTAATGAATAAGGAATACGTATGAAAACGATAGATGCAAACACGATTATTAACCGTGAAAAATTATCTCCATTGCAATGGACTGTTTTTATCCTAGGCTTTTTTGTCTTCTTCTGTGATGGTCTAGACACGGGAATTATTGGTTTTATTGCTCCAGCCTTACTTGATGACTGGGGAATTACCAAGCCTCAACTTGCTCCAGTTTTAAGTGCCGCTTTAGTTGGTATGTCCATTGGCGCAATTATTTCGGGGCCTTTGTCCGATAAGTTCGGGCGTAAAGGCGTCATTGTTTTTACAAGCCTTTTGTTTTCGATATTTACGATTTTGTGTAGTTTTGCCGACTCGACCCAAGATTTAATGATTTATCGATTTATTACAGGTGTAGGTTTGGGAGCAGCCATGCCAAATATCAGTACAATTGTCTCTGAATATATGCCTATAAAGCGTAAAGCATTCCTTACAGGTCTTGCTGGCTGTGGTTTTATGCTTGGTATTTCTTGTGGCGGTGTGCTGTCAGCTTATCTATTAGAAAGCTATGGTTGGGCTAAAGTGATTATTATTGGCGGAAGCATTCCCCTAATTTTAGTCGTTGCTTTATTACTTAAATTACCTGAATCAACTCAATACTTAATTACACGTCATCAACAAGACAAAGCTCAGCGTATTTTAGAAAACATTCAAGGCCATTCTTTTCAAGAGCCTGTAAAACTTGTTTTAACTCAAGCAGAAAATGCCTCTGATGAAAATCCAGTCAAAATCGTTTTAGGAAAATACCTGTGGGGTTCAAGCATGCTTTGGCTCTGCTGCTTTACCAGTCTCTTGGTGTTCTATCTTTTAACGAGCTGGATGCCAACGATTTTAAAAACAGCAGGTTTTAGTACTCAGCAGTTTAGTTTAATTGCCGCGATTTTCCCTTTTGGTGGTGTGATTGGCGCAACCATTATGGGATGGTACATGGATAAACTAAACCCCACTACAGTCATTAAATATTCATATCTCATTGCTTTCGGCCTATTCATTGTTGCAGGTCTAGTAAGCTCAAATATTTTCTTGTTAGGTCTTACTATCTTCTTAATTGGTGCCTTACTCGCAGGTGCTCAGTCTTCATTACTGCCACTTGCAGCTATCTTCTATCCGGCGGTGTGTCGTGCAGTTGGTGTTTCATGGATGCATGGTATTGGTCGTATTGGTGCAATTTTAGGTGCTTTCTTTGGCTCGCTCATTTTCACTTTCAACCTAAGCTTAAGCGGTATTTTCTTTATTCTTGCACTACCAACATTCATTTCATTTATTGCACTTAGCCTAAAAGTCATTTATGAAAAGTCTAAAAGTAAGCAAGTGTTGAATCTTGAAAATAGTATTTAAAATATATAGATAAATAAAAAACCTGATTAGGTTAATTCAATCAGGTTTTTTATTAGTTAAAAAATTAAATATTAGAAAATTTTGCCCTTAGTTTCACTTGGATTTTCTCCAAATTCTTCACGATATTCTTGAGAAAAACGACTTAAATGGTTAAAGCCCCAATCATATGCAAGCTTTGAAATAGAAACCTTTCTATCTGCTCCTGTGGTGCTCAAAATCTTATAAATTTGTTGAAGACGATATTTTTTCAAATAGGACATTGGACTGGTGCCGTAGTACTGTTGAAATTCGTCATACAATTTTGATTTTGAAACCCCAGCCAGACGCTGCAAGTCTTCCGCACAGATTTCTTCGTGCGCATGTTCAATAATAAAATTACGAACCTTACGGATATAAGCTGGCTCATCGTGATGTGAGAGCGACTTTAAGGCTTCAGAATAATTATTTTCTTGAGATAAAAGTAAGGCCTTAATTACAAAATTTTCATAGTCTTCAGACAGCATCTGCAAACCATAAAAATTGCTATATTGCGTTTTTAACTGTAAAAAATTCTGAATATTTTTCCACCATGCGCCAATCAGTTGCTCCGAGTCCAGATGCATTTCAGGATTAAAAATGATGGGAACTTCTATGGGTTTATTGAGTAGATCCGCAAGGACAATCTGCATACTACGCTCAGGAATAACCACCTGAAATTTTCGACAATCTTTATCGATAATCAAATCTTGCTGATCGTTATTTGAAACAATAAGGCCCCTATTTTCATCAGATTGATAATGAGCGCCACGAATGTTGAGAGCTTGTCGACCTTGTATAGGTAAACTAATGCTATACGCTTTTAAATTTGAGATGTTGATGGCAACATTTGCACCATAACTGATTGTTCCGATTGCCATTTTTTTATTAGGCAAACGCATTCCGTCATAGTGAAAATCGAGAGTGTCTTTGTAAATTGTATCTAGACGGTGTTCACCACAAATCGTGGACATCAAATTCTGCGCAAATTCAGCTTTGCGTGAATAATGATTGAGTTCCGTCTGTTGGCTGAGTGATATCATATCCTTTTCACCTAGCTAAATAACTTATTGCTTAAAAAGCAACTTGTATCCCAATTAATATCCTTTAATTGACGAGTTTTCCTGAAAAAATA
>NZ_JRVL01000139.1:0-4595 GCF_054823985.1 Acinetobacter sp. GN11
CTTGAAGAAATAAATAAACCTAAAGATAATAGCTCCAACCTAATCTAAAGAAAATTTTAAACTCTTAAAGTAATTTTCATGAAAAATATTAATATCTTCAAATTTATAAACCTTGTGCTGGCCTTTTTATGGATCTATCAAGGTCTCGTTCCGAAGTTTCTATTTCTTAATTCTGACGAAATTTTTGTATGGCAATGGGTAGGACTATCTCTTGAACATGCAAAACTTGCAGGCCATGCGAGTGGTATTGCTGAAATGATTTTTGGTTTATGTTTTCTCTTTACTGCACATAAATATATTCATTATTTAAGCATTTTGGGTTTGCTTGGGCTGCTTCTTTTAATTGGTTTTTTAATACCCTCTACCCTGATCTTGCCCTACAACCCTATCGTAATGAATCTTTCGATGATAAGTTTATCTATTGTCTATCTCATCTTATTAAATGAGCTAAATTAACTTACAGCCATTCATGTAACTATTTTTAAAGATTTTATATAGAGAGTGCAATGAGTTTACCCAAAACTGAAGTTTGCAGTGTGGTCATTACAGGCAGTACAAAAGGTATTGGTTTAGCCCTTGCCCATGCTTTTTTAGATCTTGGATGTTCTGTTGTCATTACTGGACGTAACCCAGAGCATCTTAAGCAGGCTCTTTCTCATTTAGAAACTCATTTCAATAAAGAAAAATTCATTGGTCTGTGTTGCGATGTGACTCAAGTGTCTGATGTGCAAACCCTATGGGATGGTGCAATTGAGCGCTTTGGGCAAGTCGATGTGTGGATTAATAATGCAGGAAGCTGCCACCCAACCAAAGACTTTATCGACCTTCAGCCAGAAGAGTTAAACGCGGCTGTTTCAACTAATATTTTAGGCACGATGTTGGGTTCGCAAGTGGCTTTAAAGGGAATGCTTAACCAAGGTTATGGTCAAATCTTTAACATGGAAGGTTGGGGAAGCAACGGCGAATGGAGTGCAGGCATGACGCCTTATGCAACCACAAAACGGGCCGTAAGTTATTTCAGTAAAGCACTTTATAAAGAAACAAAATCGACTCCAATTTTAACTGGCACACTCAGCCCGGGCATGGTCGCAACAGACCTGTTAGTTTCTTCTTGGACCAATGGCAACATCCAAAATTGGAAAAAGATGAAACGGTTATTTTTCTTTGTGATTGACCCGCCAGAAGTGGTTTGTGCGTATTTAGCAAAACAAATTATTCAAAATAAAAAAGCCAACCGACGCATCGCTTGGATCACGCCATGGAAACTTTTTCTTAGATTTTTGCAGCCTTATTACTGGCGTAGAAACCCCGTTAAAGGCACAGCTTTAGAGCATTTGTAGTCAGGCTTATAATGTGACTAAAAATCTAATCTCACTCAGTGAAGATGGTTTGATTGATAGGCGCATCGGGTTTATTGTTCAGTAAAAGTTCTTCTAAAGAGAGCTTTTACTGAACTTTATACTCATCAAGAATCGTTATCTGAGCTATCTTCTTTATTTAAAATCCGCCCTTCCCGTTTTGGTCGAATCAATGGTGCTGTTGGTCGTGGATGCGTATGTGTATATTGCATACCGACTCCCGCATTTACGTCATCTGCTGCGATTTCAGTTTCAAAGCGCTCATTATCAAGATCTCGAATTTCCTCAGTAATTCTTTCTACTTCGTCTTCATCCACACCAAGTTCTTGTAAAATTACTCCCCCAAACTTAATCGCAGATTCAAACGTTTCACGGATCATGAAGTCTACTTTTTGTTTGACTAAATGCAGTGAGTGCTCACGGTCATATGAACGGACTAATAATTTCGCTAAAGGAAATTCATGTGTGACGAGTTCTACAATTCTATTGGTTGTCTCTTTACTGTCTACACACACCACAATCGCTTGTGCTGTTGCAGCGCCAGAAGCATGTAGAATATCTAAGCGGCAGCCATCGCCATAATAAATTTTAAAACCAAATTTTTCAGCGTTTCGAATCATGTCCGTATTATTATCAATAATGGTGACATCTACCCCTCTTGCCAATAATAATTGACTGGTGACCTGTCCAAAGCGTCCAAATCCAATCATTAAAACGCTACCGCTTAAACCCTCGGCAATATTGACGTTTTCTAATGAAACATTCGCTTTAAATTGAGTAAACCGTTTAAAAATAATACCGACAATTGGAGTCAACACCATTGAAAGCACAACGATAGCAGTAAGATTAGATTTAATTGTACCGTCAATGACTTGGGCACTTAATGCAGCAGAGAAAAGTACAAAGGCAAACTCTCCGCCCTGAGCCATGAGTAAGGCACGGTCCAACGCTTCAGTATGAGGGCTTTTCGTTATTCGGGCGACAATATAAATCATAAGCGCTTTGGCAAGCATGAGGGCAATTACGCCACTGACAATGAGCTGCCAGTTTTGAGCAACCACTGATAAATCCAATGACATGCCAACCCCAAGGAAAAACAGGCCCAGCAAGATTCCTCGGAATGGTTCAATATCAGCTTCAATTTGATGTCTAAAGGTTGATTCAGATAAAAGCACACCCGCTAAGAAAGCACCCATCGCCATGGACAAACCGCTGACTTGCATGAGCAACGCTGCACCCAACACAACCAATAAGGCAGCGGCAGTCATGACTTCTCGGGCTTTAGCAGCCGCCAAGAGTCTAAATAATGGATTAAGTAACCAATAACCTGCCGCAATAAGACCTGCAATTGCGATTAAACCAATGCCTATATTTTCTAAACGTACAGATGTGCTTTCGACCACATGATTAGGTGCCATAAAAGCAACAATAGCGAGCAATGGTACAATCAATAAATCTTCAAATAATAAGATGGCTACAATTTTTTGCCCACGAGGCTGGGTCAAGTCACCGCGATCGCCCAATAACTGCATCACAATAGCAGTCGACGTTAATACAAACCCTGCTGCACCAATAAACGCAACTTGCCATGTAAAACCAAATAACAGTCCAACGCCAGTCAAAGCCAGTGCACAAATGATGATCTGTAGTGTGCCAAGGCCAAAAATCTCGCGTCTAAGGCTCCATAAATGTGACGGCTGCATTTCCAAACCAATCAGAAATAGGTACATCACAATTCCCAACTCGGCAATATGTAAAATTGCGGTGGAATCTTGGAAAAAAGCAAAACCGAATGGGCCAATAACCAGACCTGCAATTAAATAACCTAATACGGAACCTAAACCAATACGTTTAAAAATAGGAACTGCAATTACAGCCGCTGCCAATAAAACCACAGGGGCAACCAAGCTAATTGAATGTGCTTCTGCGCTCATACATTTCTCATTTTATTTATCTGCAATTTATTCTATGTGAAACTATGTTTAAGGGCGATTATTAGTTTTGAGAAAAAGAATCCATAAAAAAAGCCCTGACGGGCTTTTTTTTAATTAAACAACAAATTTCAACATGAGCTGAATAACCGTTGCATTAATTAAATCGACAAAGAATGCGCCACAAAGCGGAACAATTAAAAATGCCTTATGCGATGGTCCATACATGTTCGTAATGGCCTGCATATTTGCAACTGCTGTTGGCGTTGCACCCATACCAAAACCACAGTGCCCTGCTGACAACACTGCAGCATCATAGTTTTTACCCATCACACGGAAGGTCACAAAGGCTGCATATAACGCCATCGTAATGGTTTGAGCACCCAAAATCACCACAAGTGGCCCAGCCAAATCTGCAAGTTGCCAAAGCTTTAATGAAAGCAATGCCATTGCTAAATAAAGTGATAATGATGCATTACCAAAAACATCAATCGCACGGTCAAAAATATCAATTTTCAACACGCTTTCTAAAATGTTTCTTAAAATTACACCGCCACCCAGTGCCCAAACGAAGGTTGGTAACTCAAACCAAGTTCCCTTACTAAAGCCAGTCATAAATTCAGCAAATGCCAAACACGCTGCGAACATACCTAACGTAGTAATTGCATTATCAGCTGTAATTAAACGAACTTGATGAGGGTTTTCAAACGGTGCAAGATCATCCGAATTTTGTTCAACATGACCATCACGCTGTTGAATTTCAGCATTGGTTTTCGGTTGTGCAAGGCTATAACGATTGATAAGCAATTTCGCTAACGGGCCACCAATCACACCACCAATAATTAAACCAAAAGTCGCACTCGCCATCCCTAAAGCTAGAGCGCCCTGAATACCATGCTGAGTTTCTAAAATTTCACCCCAAGCTCCGGCTGTACCGTGACCACCTGTTAAGGTAATTGAACCCGCAATTAAGCCAATGAGTGGGTCAAGACCAAGTAACGTCGCAAGACTCATGCCTACCGCATTTTGCACCACAATGAAAGACGCTACACAGACTAAGAAGATAACCAAAGCCATACCGCCTTCTTTAAGCTTCATAAAATTGGCACTTAAACCAATAGAAGCAAAGAATACGAGCATAAAGCTGGTTTGTAATTCGCTACTAAAAACAATGCTATATCCCCATATGGTATGGACAAGTAGCGAGACGACCGCAGCAACTAAACCGCCTGCTACAGGTTCGGGAATATTGTAGCGTTTTAAAAAATCAATTCGATTAACAAGAAAGCGGCCCAACAATAAAACA
>NZ_JRVL01000140.1:0-7039 GCF_054823985.1 Acinetobacter sp. GN11
AAAATAGACAGATGTGTCTGTATTTTATAGAATAATGCCAATCCTGACAAAATTTTCATAAAAAGATGTTATCTCATATACATAGAATTCTAGAAGATTTGGGTATTAGCTCGCAAAAACGCGTACTTCATGTTCAGTTTTCTAATCCATCGTTGAATACTCAAGTCTTTTTACAAAGTATTGAAGGGCAGCATCAGTTAAATGAAGGGCTGGCTGCCGATCTATTTTGTCTCTCTACTAATGCGCATATTTCATTAAAACAACTTATTGGTTGTCAGGTTGCAGTCGATCAGGTAACTGATCATGGACAATTATTCAGAACTATGGGAATTATTACCGAAGCCAGTCAGGGGCAGAGTGATGGTTCATTAACATTGTATAAACTGAGATTACAAGATCCGACCGCGCTATGGCATAAACGCCGCAATAGCCGTGTGTTTATGAATAAAAGTGTACGGGATACCACTGAAATTCTATTTACAGAATGGCAGAACAAAAGCCCATTGTTTGCGTCTAGCTTAACTTTAGATTTAAAAAGTTTAACTGAAAACTACGATGTTCGACCTTTTGTTATGCAAAGTAATGAAACGGATTATGATTTTTTAACCCGACTTTGGCGTAGTGAAGGCATTAACTGGTTAATTGATGAAGCTCAGTTGTTTGCCACTGATAGCTCGGATGAGATTCAACCGCAAAAATTACGTTTAATTGATAATAATGAATCATATTTAGTATTAGACCGAAGAAATATCCGTTATCACCGTAGTAGCGCAGTTGAACAACAAGATAGTATGACGAGCCTCGTGCCAACTCGAAACTTGCAATCTACAGCCGTGCATGTGCAACGCTGGCAGGCTGATGCCTTAAGTCAAGAAGAAGGCATGGGGAGTGTTCAGTCAAAGCATAGTTATAGTGCTAATCAGGATAATGCAAGTTTAAGTCTGGAGCAGGCATGGCACATGAGTCCTGCTTGGATGCAAGATTTAAACGGTGAAGATCAAGCCACCGCATCGGGTCACCAGCAGCTAGAAAAACTCAACCAAAATCTATCCGATTATTATGCATCTCAATCGAAATACTTCCGTGCACAAACCACAGTACGTGATGCGCAGGTTGGTTATTGGTTTGAACTTAATGAACATCCAGAAATAGATGCGCATAGCGGGTCAGACAAAGAGTTTCTGATTATTGGCAAAAGCTTCTATTTGCAAAATAATTTGCCTAAAGATTTGCAGCAACAAATCAATCAACTTTTTAGTCAAAGCCAATGGCAAAACAATCAATCAGGGCTAAACGACCAGACTGAACGTCAGGGTAATCAGCTCATTTTGTCGCGTAGAAATATTAAAACTGTTCCTGAGTATAATCCGCTCGAGCACCGACCAGTAGCTTACCCACAGCGCGCTAGAGTGGTGGGCTTGGAAGGTGAAAGTATCCATGTTGACCAATGGGGACGCATTAAAGTCCGTTTTCTGTTTACCCGAACTGATGACCATAGCCATGATGGGGGAGCAGGAGGTAACGACAATGATACCGACTCGGCTTGGGTCGATGTACTGACTCCTTGGGCAGGCGAGGGTTATGGAGCGCGGTTCTTGCCACGTGTAGGTGAGATCGTGGTCATCGACTTCTTTGACGGCAATATTGACCGTCCGTTTGTGGTGGGGCGTATTCACGAAGCCGAACGCCACCCAACCCAATTTGACCAAAAAGGCCAGCTACCTGACACCAAAAAGCTCAGCGGCATCCGCTCAGAAGAAGTCGATGGTAAAGGTTTTAACCAACTACGTTTTGATGACACCACAGGGCAAATCAGTGCCCAGCTACAAAGTAGCCATGTGGCAAGCCAACTCAACTTGGGTAACTTAAGCCATCCAAAAGACAAGGCGGAAAGTGATGGCCGTGGTGAAGGTTTCGAACTCAGAACTGATCAGTGGGGTGCAGTCAGAGCGGGAAGTGGCTTACTCATTAGTACCCACAAACAGGAGCAAGCTCAAGGTGTACATCTAGACGCAAATGAAGCTAAGCAACAAATAGAAGGCGGTCTGAACAATGCTAAAGCACTCAGTGAAGTGGCTAAAAATCAGCAAACTGACCCGTTAGATATGCTTGAGAATATTCAGACTTTCTTAGAAATTCTTAAACAAGAAGATCCTAAAAAGGCTGCTGAGTTTCAATCAGCGGTAATGGTGTTGGCATCTCCAAAAAGTATTGCTGTAAGTAGCAATGAAGATATACATTTCAGTGCAAATGGTCAGCTTACTCAAAGTGCTGGAGATAGCATTAATATCAGTACGCAAAAGAATATAGTAAGTCATGCGAGCCAAAAAATAAGCCTATTTGCCGCTCAAGACGGTGCTCGGCTTTTTGCTGGCCAGGGCAAAGTAGAAATTCAGGCTCAAGGTGATGCCTTAGATGTGATTGCTCGAAAGGGCGTGCAAATTACTTCAACCGAAGACACGGTTTTTATTACTAGTCCAACTGAAATTAATCTGACTGCAAATGGGTCTCAAGTTAAGTTGAATGGTTCGGGTATTTTCCCTGTCACAGGGGGGAAGCTTGAGGTGAAGGCTGGGCAGCATTTATTTATGGGCGGAGCCAAGGTGGCAACGAAAAATCCAGAATTGGCAATGTTGCCAGATTACCATTTAACTTATATAGCTAAAGATATGGATGGAAATCCATTGAAAAATAAAAAATATTTAATGATTTTACCGAATGGGGAAATGGTCAGTGGTGTGACAGATGGTCAAGGTAAAACACAGAAGATCACAACTAAGGGCCCTCAGCAAATCCAAATTAGCTTAGAAGATCACGTTCATGATGGTTTTGTAACTTTTGAAGAAGAATAAATGATGAATAAGATTAAATTAAAGTTATTTATTAATGTATTGTCTGATAATGATACGATCGCTTGCCATGGAATGGATTATTCTGTAACTGAAAAGGGAAAACGGCCAGGACAGGTTAATAAACTAGCAATAGCCACAGGAAGTGCTAAGAATCCTAAGCCTCTTGTGCAGCCGTTGGATTTGAACTCCATTTATAAGAATAAACCTATTCCAGCTCAGACGATTGCCCAAAATATGGCAAAGTATAAAGATGTACACGAAGGTCCAAGCTTGAGTCAGAACCGAGAAGCTAAAACTGATATGAAAGGTTTTACTAAAGAAATGCATCTGCCAGTTGGTGAGTATGATCTTTGGATTAAAAGAAAGGATTCGGAGTGGGAGAAAGCCATTAATATTAATGGTAGTTCAGGTCTCCATATAAAAGAAGAAAAGCAAGGAATCACTACTATAGAATATCAAATAAAACAATATTATCGCTATAAAATAGAAGGATTTAGGGGGACTAAACTAACTGATAATATTCCATTTGAAACTTTTACTTTTGACAAAGACGGTAAGGAAAAGAAAATTAATTTACCTAATGTCAAAATGAGTGTTGTAGATAAAAATGGTTTTACTCCACCTTTATATTCACCAAAAGGTGAGGTTATATTTGTAAAATTTAAATTCGTAAATATATCTGCCCAACCAGATAAAAAAGACATACAGCATTTTGCAACTATGAGTAAAAAGAATTATGTCACTGTACAGTTGAAGTCTGTTGCGAAGATAACAAAGCAAGATAAGAATACGACAGTAACTTTGCAGGGCAATGGAAAACCGCCTGTTATTTTAAACATGCATCGAGAGGAAATGATAGTTCTTTCAGCAGAGGATTATGCTGAGTTTGAAAAGGAAAGCTCAAAACTAGACAAGTTATTTGGAAACTCTTTTGATGCTAAAAATAAATTAGCAGAAGCAATAAAATCTGGTAGTGTTTCTAATGTTAAAAAAGCAGAAGAAGAAATAAAAGAAGCAGAGAAAAAGATCGAAGAGGAGCTAAATAAAAACTTTAAAAAAGCGGCTGATCTAACAGAAGTCATTACTTTTGAAGCACGTCAAAAGAAAAATCCAAATGGTAACACGCAAGAGTTTGATTTCAGACGTCGGTATCTGCGTACTGACCGATATATGCAGTTACAGCAAAAGAAAAAAAACAAAGAGAGCTTTAAGGTAACGGTTTTAGGGACGGAGTTAAAGAAACTTAAAGATATAAAACAAGACTTTAAGAAAATTAACCAAGAGACTATTCATAATGAATTTAAAAAAGTTAGTTTAGATCTTGCGAAATATTCCAAGCAAACGGGAACTAAGGTTTGGGATTTCTCCGCTTTTAGTGCAGGTTTTGTCGAACAAATTAAGCTTTCAGATAACTTAACGGTTGATATTCAATCACAATGGTTAAGGTGTGTTGGTGGCGCTGGCTTATCGACAAGTGCGAGCTGGAAGCCCGAAAGTGGTGAGGTGAATGCTAAGGCGAATGTTAATGCTCAAGGCAAACTAGTGTTATTTGAAGGGAAGGCAAAAACCACCTATGTAATTCCATGTGATAAAGGTTGGATGTTGAACTTTGATGATATCGATCTAGGTGCATTCCGATTTATTATTGGTATGGAACTCTACGGTTTTGCAGGTGCAAAAGTGGCTGCGGGGATCGGTTTAGAGATAAGCTATAGTAAAAATGGGCAGCAACAATTAGCTGCTAATGGTAGAAGAAATCGAAATCCTTCACTCTCCAATAATATGGGAGAAAACCGTCCAAGATTTGTGCCAATGGATCGAGATGAAACCATTATTCCTGGTAGTGGTGCAAGTTCTGAGGGGCAAATTGAAGCTTTTGCTGGTGCTGAAGCGGGAATCAAACCATCTGGAGAGTTCCAGTGGCTTTCACCTGAAGCTAAAGATTTTAAACCTTTAGCGAGCTTAGCTGTCGATTTTGCTGTAAGTGCAGGCTTAGGGGCGGGTGTTAATTTTAAATTATTTTACTGGTTAGAACGAAACCAATTCCGTTTTAGAGCAAAAGCCGCTTTATGTGTTGGGTTGGGGGCAAAAGGAGCGCTAGATTTTGTTATTGATTTTAGCCAAGTTCTTGAAGTATTACGATGGGTGCATTATCAACTTTTACGAGCTCAATTTACCCTGTTGGGTTTTATTGCAAAAGACGCATTTGCTAATTTAAGCCAGTTGGCTGTAATTGCATTAGGTAGTGATTCATTAACAGCAAAAGTTTTAACTGATATCGCAGGGGAGTTTGAAACATTTAACGCAAAATACTCTATTGCAAAAACATCTGTCGATTTAGCAAATAAAATTAAACGTCAACCGGATTGGTTAAAAATGGCTACCCCAAATGCTAAAGGAATGCTAATTTATCAAATGACAAGGCATAGTGAATATACACATGCTGCTGATATGCCTAAAACAGGAATTAGCCCTTTTTTACCTACACATAAAGAAGCGGTACTTGCAATTTTCGAAACTATAGTAACTGAAGATGAGTGGTTTAACGTGCTTCAGAGGATGTCATTGAGAGGGGCGAAATCGCAACAGAGTATTCAAAACTTAGAAAAACAATTATTGGTATATTTTCATGATGGGTTTTGGTCAAGAGCTAGTGATTTTGTTAAAAAATATGCTCTTAATTCGGATACTATTGGACGTGGTAGTGAATATGTGGAGCAATACGAAAAATTACGCTCTAAAATCGTAAAAACTATTCCTTTACATGAAAAAGCACCAATGAATAATCCTAGAGAATTAGAGAAATTAAGAGAAAAAATGGCTGAACAACCACGTATTATCAATGCTGATACTTTAATTGCTTTAAATACAGAATCAGTACCGTCTATTGCTGTAGATGGTACTGATGCAGAACTATTTATTGCTGCAAATTATGAACAAAACTCAGATGATTCATATATGGTTTAAATTTATTTTATAGGTTGCTGAACATTCGCGACGCAACGGGCAGAATATAAACGATACTTGGTTTTACTTTCCTCATTTGGAGTTGGTAAAGCTTTAGTTCTAGCTATATTTAATCCATCAGCCATCATCAGGTTATCTGCTCCCATTGGCGAGGTACTGCGTAATACTTTTTCAGTTCCTGTTTTAGGTCCTGTTGGGTTATCAGTAGGTGAGTGCTTATAGTAATCTTTATTGTACCAATCATTCATCCATTCATAATTATTGGTAACAAGATCATAAAAACCCAGAGGATTCGGGGGTGTTTGCCCTAGAACAGGAATGTTTACGGCAGTAGAGGGGCTGTTTTTCTCAATATATTGATCGTATTGTTCCATACTCCATAAGTTTTTCCCTTCTTCAATATGGCCTGTATTGGTTGCAAATAGAGTATATTGCCCTTTATTTCGAGCTACATATTCCCATTGAGCTTCAGTAGGTAAATCCATTGGAGTGCCGACTTGCTGTCCCAACCATTGACAGTAGTCTTTGGCTTGCTGCCAACCCATACCAGTCGCTACTTCGTGAGCAATTTGCTGATTATATCGTTTATTATCTGGACTCTCATTTTGTCCAGTGGCTGCTGTAAAAATATTAAAGTCTTCTAACGTTGTTTTATAAGCATTCATATTGAAGCTGTTAAGCGTGACTTTATGCAGGGTTTTATTATTGTCCCCAGGGGAGAAAGGCTGGTTATTGGGTTTTTCAGTATTAGCTTTGGGATTTTTCACCGCCATACTATTTGGAGCCATTTTTTCTAATTCTGGTGTTACTAGTCCAAAATCACCCATTAGGTAGCTACCACCTTCAACAAAGATCATATTCTTTTTGGTTTTTTCAACCAATTGCTGAATTTTTTGCTGAAGTTCTGGTGAGGGCTTTGATGATTTATGATTTGTCTCACTAGATTTAGCACAAGCACTTAAAGCAAGACTTGAAAATAAAACAACAGCTATATTCCGTTTCATCATTTTGTGGGAAATCATTAGGTTGAATATTGATGAAACTATTTTAGTAAGAGAAGTGAAAGATATAAAGAGCGGTTTTGTTATTCAACTCAGTGAATAATCATTATAGTTACGAAAAATTAAAATGAACCCAGATCTTTTATAATTGAAAGATAGATTAGGTTGCTTTGGGGAATTAAGCGTTAACCAATTGGCTATTCAAAAGAGGAATCTATA
>NZ_JRVL01000141.1:0-1101 GCF_054823985.1 Acinetobacter sp. GN11
AGTCGCCAATCCGCAAAATCCCTAAAAGTTTGTAGGTTAAAACGTACATTGAGAAATAATTTAACTTTTCAAAGCGAATATGAATAATAGCCACCTTGTTACTTCAAGAAAAAAATCAAATGCGTATTAGAAAATCTTCAAGACTATTAGTTATTAATGAAAATCATCAAATTTTGTTATTTCAATTTACCCATACAAATGATGCCTTAGCTGGACAATCACATTGGGCAACTGTCGGTGGTGGGCTTGAAGAAGGGGAAACTTTCGAGCAAGCAGCTTGCCGAGAGCTTTATGAAGAGTTAGGAGTCGTAAGGCAGAATGTAGGAACTCATGTTGCAACGCGCAATTTTGAAATGATGTTACCAAGTGCGGAAGTTGTACTTTCTGATGAAAGACTCTTTATTGTTTTTATTAAAAATGAAGAAGTGAATACAGCAAACTGGTCAGAACATGAAAAACTTGTGATTAGTAAAAGCCATTGGTGGACGTTTGATGAGCTAAGCCAAACAAAAGAGATTGTTTATCCAAACAACATTCCTAAAATTCTTATAGATAGCCTCCCAGAAATTTTTAAATCCTAAAAATTCAGATATAAAAAAAGCCCAACATCCTGTTGGGCTTTTTCGTATTTGGTTGCTAGATATGACTCCTGTCGTATCTCACGCTCCTAGTGCATGAACCTATTATTGTTGTTTTGTGTTCCGGAACATCCTGTTCCTGTATGAACTCATCATAGGAAAAAAGTAGGAAGTCGCCAATCCGCAAAATCCCTAAAAGTTTGTAGGCTAAAACGTACAAGATCACCTTTTATATATCTTATTTTGAATTCGATTCTGGCCTCTGTGCCACAACAGACTTTAATCTTTTGCGCTGATTTAAAGTAAGAAACCATTGCAACACAGAGATAAAGGAGCTAAGCCAAACGCTTAGCCCATATTACTTTTGTCACACCGCTGCATGACGCTGAAAAAAGTAGGGGCAAAGTCCTGTGGGAGAACAGGACTTTGCAAACTGACATGTTCTAGGCGCTGCATCAGCTTAGATGAGTAAGCTTGTTCAAGTCGCTGGTAAATACAGTCGCAACTGGCTTGGGTGTGCCCA
>NZ_JRVL01000015.1:0-46077 GCF_054823985.1 Acinetobacter sp. GN11
ATATCTGCCAGAGAATAACAATGCACGAAACATCATTATGAACACAACTCAACTTTTTCTCGGCGTAATCTTTAGCTCAATTGGACTCGGCTATTTTCTCTATGGAAAAAAGCAAAAAATGACTGTGCCTTTTACTGTTAGTTTAGCTCTAATGATTTTTCCTTATTTTATTGAAAGTAATGTCTTGCTTAGTGGCATTGGTACTCTACTATCCGTTATTCCCTATTTTTTACGTTTTTAAAGTCAATTCTTATATGGTTTGAAATTCCTTAACTCTTAAGTAATGCATCATCTCTCGAACAAATACAAAGTAGGTAAAAATATAAAGCTGATATGGGGGCTACTTGGCTTGTTGTGTAGGAGGCCAAACGCTCAATAAAATCCATTTAACCTAGCAATTTTAGATTAAACAATCCGTAAATAAAAAAATCCCCCAACCTTTAAGATTAAGAGATTCTTTTCGATACTAGTTATATCAAGTACACATTACTTTTACTTCAAATGTGACTTAATCTTTTCTTTAACTGCTTCTGTTGAAATAGCATATCGATCATGCAAAGTTGGTAATGCCCCTGCATCTAAAAATGCATCTGGCAAACCAATCATATCGAAACGAGGATGTTGTCCATTTCTTAGAAGTAGTGAGCCGACAGCTTCGCCTAACCCACCAATGACTGAATGATTTTCGGCAGTTAAAACAGGTCGGCCACCTTTTGCAACTTCATCCAAAATAGTCTGTTCATCTAAAGGTTTAATGGTAGGCACATGCAATACTGAAACCTCAATGCCCTCTTTTTCAAGCTCTTCGGCTGCCTCAAGCGCACGCATGGTCAATAAACCAGTGGAAATAATGAGTAAATCTTTACCCGGCTTAATCACCTGTGCCTTACCCAACTTAAACTGGTAATTGTATTTATCGAGCACTAATGGAACCTGACCACGCAATAGACGCATATATACAGGGCCATTATGAGCAGCAATCTGTGGAATCGCTTGTTCGATTTCTAAGGCATCACAAGGGTCAATTATCATCAGGTTTGGCATTGCACGAAAAATCGCAATATCATCAGTCGCCTGATGGCTTGGGCCGTAGCCTGTGGTTAACCCCGGAAGTGCCGCCACAATTTTGACATTCAGGTTATCTTCTGCAATCGCCATACAAATAAAGTCATAGGCGCGGCGTGATGCAAACACAGCATAGGTGGTTGCAAAAGGAACAAATCCCTCGCGCGCGAGTCCTGCTGCTGCGCTCATTAAAAGTTGTTCTGCCATACCCATTTGGAAAAACTTGTCTGGATTTTCTTTAGCAAAAATATGCAGGTCAGTATATTTTGATAAATCGGCTGACAACCCCACAATATCGTCACGCTCTTTTGCCAAGGCATTCAGTGCATGTCCAAATGGTGCTGGTTTGGTCGGTTGACCCTCGGCAGCAATAGAAGCAATCATTGCCGAAGTGGTTAGTTTTTTCTTAGGAGGATTGGCTAACTGGCTCATGGTGTATTCCTTACTGTCCGTAGTGGGTCAAAATATTTAAAGCGTCATCCCATTCATGTTCATCAACACGAATGAAGTGTGTTTTTTCGCGGCTTTCCAAGAAAGACACGCCTTTGCCCATTTTGGTGTCACAAATAATGACTCGCGGGCATGCTCCCTCATGGTTTCGTGCCTGATCGAATGCTTCAAGCAGAGCTTCCATATCGTTACCATCTACACGTTGGGTGTACCAACCAAATGACTGCCAACGGTCTACAATGGGTTCAAAAGCTAAAATTTCACTGGAATGTCCATCTGCCTGTTGGTTATTTACATCAATAATGGCAATCAAGTTATCTAGTTTCCAATGAGAAGCAGACATCACCGCTTCCCATGTTGAGCCTTCATTTAACTCGCCATCAGACAGTAAGTTATAAACAAAAGCATCTGACTTTTTCTGTTTCAGTCCTAAACATGCGCCTACTGCTATTCCAAGACCGTGCCCCAATGAACCACCTGTAATTTCCATGCCCGGTGTATATGAAGCCATACCCGACATTGGTAACCGACTATCATCTGCCCCATAGGTTTCAAGTTCTTCAAGCGGAATAATGTTGGCTTCAATTAAGGCTGCATAAAGTGCAATCGCATAGTGTCCAATAGAGAGATAAAAACGGTCACGGCCTTCCCATTCAGGGTTTTCTGGCTCATATTTCATGGCATGGAAATAAGATACTGCGAGTAGATCGGCTGCACCTAAAGCTTGTCCAACATAGCCTTGACCTTGTACTTGCCCCATGCGTAAAGCATGTTGGCGAATATGGTAGGCACGTTGTTGCAACTCGGCAATTTGGCCTGCTTTATCAACATTTAACATTGTCATTTACTATTCCTTATTAACGATTGACCAGTTTTGCCGGAACACGCAGAACCAGACTGGCACCGAAAATTAATACTGCTGTGATTAAGAACATGCCGATTGCATTTGAACCTGTGTTGGTGGTGACCCAACCAATTAAATAAGGTGAGCAGAAGCCTGCGAGGTTGGCGAAGCTATTGACGGCTGCAATACCTGCCGCTGCGGAAACACCACCCAAAAAGTTGGTCGGTAACATCCAAAATAAAGAGGATGCAGTCAGCACACCTGAGGCTGCGATGCAAAGGCAAATTAAAGAGAGTGTTAGATTTGAAGCGAATAAAGTCGCAAATGTGAGTGCTATAGCGCCTGCACACATTGGAATAATTAAGTGCCAGCGACGTTCTTGGAAATGGTCACCACTACGCCCTGCCAAAATCATGACCACAATCGCACACATATAAGGCAGGCTGGTGAGCAAACCGATATGCCAGTTATCACTAATGCCTGAGTTACGAATGAGAGTTGGCAACCAAAAGGTAATGGCGTATTGGCCCATCACCACACAAAAGTAGATGCCTGCTAGTAACCATAAGCGTTTATCAGCGATAAACTCTTTAACGCTAGCATGACCTTCTTTGTGCTGGTTATCTTGAGCAAGCTCTTGCTTCACCAAGTTTTTTTCGTCTTGAGTTAACCAGTTGGCGTCTTGAACTGAATCTTTTAAAACAGCGAGTACCAATAGGCCAACAAACACAGTAGGAATGGCTTCAATGAGGAACATCCACTGCCAGCCAAACCAACCATGTACACCGCTCATTCGGTCCATGATTAAGCCTGAAAGTGGCCCGCCAATCATTCCCGAAATTGGAATAGCGATAAACCAAAGTACAGTCATGCGTGCACGGCGGTAAGACGGAAACCAGTAAGTGAGGTAAAGCAACAAGCCCGGCGCCAAACCAGCTTCTGCAACACCTAGTAAAAAACGTAAGGTATAAAATTGCCATTCAGTTTCAACAAAGGCAAAACAGCCAGACAAAATGCCCCATGTAATCATGATACGGGCAATCCAACGTCTTGCACCTACCTTGTGAAGTACGATGTTACTTGGCACTTCACAGAGAAAATAACCAATAAAGAAAATTCCTGCACCTAGCCCATATACAGCTTCACTAAACTGTAAATCGTTCATCATCTGGAGTTTGGCAAAACCAACATTCACTCGATCTAAATAGGCACAAAAATAACAAAGCATTAAAAATGGCATGAGCCGAAATGCAATTTTTCGATAGGCTGACTTACGAAGTGCCGTATCTACTTCAGATGAAAATACTGTATCCATCATGCGAATCCCTTTACATTTGGCCACAGTATCCTCTTGTGACCATCATTCTATTTTTAGTTTTTAAATGGCGCGCGATTAATGAATCAGCATGCCACCATTTACATCGAGTGTTACGCCAGTTAAGTAAGTTGATAGATCACTTGCCAAAAATAATGCTGCATTTGCAACGTCTTGTGCTTTGCCTAAACGTCCGAGTGGAATACCAGCAAGAATGTCATGGCGACGGTCATCATTCATTAAACCGCCAGTAATATCAGTATGGATTAGACCTGGAGTAAGAGAATTTACACGAATTTGGTCAGGACCAAACTCACGAGCCATCGCTTTTGCCAAACCTAAAACACCAGCTTTTGCAGCGCTATAATGTGGCCCGCCAAAAATACCACCACCGCGCTGTGCTGAAACTGAAGATAAGCACACAATGCTTCCACCGCCATTTGCTTTCATCGAGGGAATAACAGCTTGCGACATAATCAGTGTTCCACGCAGGCTGACATCTAAAATACGGTCATAGTCATTGCGCTGAATATCGAGTGTTTTAACTGGCTGAGTAATGCCTGCATTGTTAATTAAAATATCAATCTTGCCGTAGTGTTGTAGTGCTTGTTCAACAGCTGCTTTGACCTGTTCTTCGTTCGCAACGTTTGCAGCAAGACCTAAGTGCCCTTCGCCAAGAGCCTTTGCAGCGTTTTGGCTTTGAGCAAGATCTAAATCAACAATAATCACTTTAGCACCTTGTTGTGCAAAGATTTCTGCGGTTGCTCGCCCAATTCCACGTTCTGATGCTGCACCAGTAATTAATGCCACTTTTCCTTGTAGTAACATGTTCAATCCTCTTTTACGCTTTATTTCCTGAGTTCTGACTTAGAATCTCTTTTTTCAAAAAGCCCAGCAATCAGCTCGAATTCAACAAGACATGAAAAAAATTCATGCCTATGCTATTTTTAAATAAGTTTTAGGGATAAAAACGGATCATTTCATGGATAGTAGTGAAAACAATTTCAACCAGATGCCCTCAATTAAAACATTACAGGCTTTTGAACAAACTGCTCGTTTTGGCAATGTTGCCAAGGCAGCAGAAAATTTAAATCTCACGCCTTCAGCAGTAAGTCATCAAATTGCCAAGCTTGAAGAAATGATTGGGCAGAGTTTATTTATTCGTGGTGCCCGTGGTGTGACACTTACCCCCTCTGGTGAACGCTATTTTCAAGACGTTACGACCATTTTGCATAACCTAATGTTAGCGACTGAAAAAGCTGCCGATAAAAGCCCTAAAGACAGTCTATATATTCATTCATCCCCAAGTTTTGGTTTACTTTGGTTACTCCCTCGCCTTGAATCATTTAAAGAAAAGTTCCCAATGATTCAGGTCAACCTATCGTGTTCCTATGAAAACTTGCACTTTACTCGCGATAAAATCGACATTGATATTCGTCATGGTTTGCCCAACTGGACAGGCGTAGAAATCAGAACGATTCGTAATGAAAAGCTAGAAGTACTTGCGTCTCCCAAACTACTTGAACGCAGTCCAGTAAATAAACCTCAAGACTTGTTAAAAAAAGAACTGATTTTATCGCGCTCAACCTTGGTTACTTGGCCACAATGGTTTGCCCATCAGGGTTTAAGCATTCCTGAGTTTCCCTACACTTTGAGTTTTGACCGCTCTTATATGTCACTTGAGGCAGCCACACACGGACTGGGATTTGTTTTGGAAAGTAATTTACTTACTCAAAATTATTTGGAATCTGGAAAGTTAGTGAGAGTTTTTGCCGATGAACTATCAATTCCTATTTCTGCTCATCATTTGGTGTATCCGCGAACGCATCAATTTATTCCTAAAATTGAGCTATTTTTAAACTGGATTTATGATGAGTTGGCAGATTGAGAAAGTGATTCTTAAATGATTTGAATTTCCTCAACTCGTAAGTGATGCATCATCTCTCGAACAAATACAAAGTAGGTAAAAATATAAAGCTGATCTGGAGCCACTTGGTTTATGTAATAGCTCAAACGCTCAATAAAATCATTAAATCCATGTTCAAGCTCAATACGGCTGATTTGCTTTTTAGCACCAAAAAATAACTGACTGAGTTGTTTCATGGCTACATCAGATGTAACAGCTACACCGCTTATATTTAAATTTCTCAGGGGCTTTGACTCGATGATCTCTTCAATAAAATAAATCATCTTTTCAATAGCAAGCTCATCAATAACGCCATGAAGAATACTGTTCGACTCAACAAAACCCAAGCCCTGTTCGAGTTGAATGTTTTGATTATCTATGTCAAATGACAAGCCATTAAGACCAAGCGAAAATTTTAAAACCGAGTCGGGATGATTCATAAAAATAGCTTACCGTTGAGTTTTACTAATAGGATTAGTGCCAGTTTGTTCAATGCTTAAAGTTAACAGCGCTAATCATCATTAACACTATATATAATAAAAAACTCTTTAAAAAGACGAAAAATCAATCTTATATTCATCCAATTCCACGATTAAAAAATAGAGTATAAACATGAAAAAATTAGTAATTTTAAGTTTCACCCTTTATAGCTTTGCGCAAATTACAAATGCAGCAACACTAAATATAAAACCCTATGGCACAACTCAAGATGGTCAAAAAATTGATCTGTACACCATGACTAATAACAAAGGAGTCTCGGTTTCTTTTATTAGTTTTGGTGGTGTAATTACCCAGATTTTAACTCCCGATGCACAAGGTAAACAGAATAATATCGTTTTGGGCTTCGATGATCTAAAAGGCTATGAAGTCACTGATACCAAAGAAGGCATTCATTTTGGTGGGTTAATTGGTCGTTATGCGAACCGTATTGGCAATGCTAAATTTAGTTTAAATGGAAAAACGTATAATCTTGAAAAAAATAATGGACCGAATTCATTACATAGCGGTAATCCAGGTTTTGATAAACGTGTTTGGCAAGTTAAGCCCCTCATTTCTAAAGGTGAAACCGTTAAAGCTTCTCTTAAGTTAACTAGTCCAAATGGTGATCAAGGTTTTCCCGGGAAATTAGATGTTGAAGTGATCTACAGTCTTTCAGATCAAAATGAATTCCAGATTGAATATAAAGCCAAAACTGATCAACCGACAGTCGTCAATCTTACCAACCACAGTTATTTCAACTTGTCAGGTGCTGGCAACAATCCTTATGGCATACTGGATCATGTTGTACAACTCAATGCAGACCGTGTATTGGTAACCGATCAGAATTCTTTACCCACAGGTGAAATAGCTTCGGTTGCAGGTACGCCTTTTGATTTTCGGACGCCTAAAGCAATTGTGAAAGATATTCGAGCGAATCATCAGCAATTGGCATATGGATATGGCTATGACCAAACTTGGGTAATTAATCAAAAGTCTCAAGGAAAGTTAAATCTTGCAGCGCATGTTTTTGATCCAAAATCTAAACGGACCATGCAGGTTTTAACCACTGAACCAAGCGTTCAAATGTATACAGCCAATCATTTATTGGGAAATGTTGCTGGTGCAAATAGCGTACTCTATCGACAAGCAGATGCGCTAGCACTAGAAACGCAGCATTTTCCAGACAGCCCGAATCAACCATCTTTCCCTTCTACACGATTGAACCCAAATCAAACTTATAACAGTGTCACCGTATTTAAGTTTGGTATTCAAAAATAGTCTTTTGAATTAGGGCTATGTTCATATTAAAAAGACTCTCAGCCGAATATGACTGAGAGTCTTTTCATTTATTTAACTTTTGTGTTTGGTAAAAATGCAGTTGCGAAACCAAGCAATGGTAAAAGTGAACATAATCCAAATACCCATTCAATGCCGTTAACATCAGCTAAATGCCCTAACCCTGCTGCGGCAATACCACTTACCCCAAACATAAGACCAAACATTAAACCTGCAATCATACCGACACGGCCCGGAACAGCTTCTTGTGCGTAAACCACCATCGCAGCAAAAGCAGACGACAGTACTAAACCCGTGATAATTGACAAGACAGTTGTCCAAAATAAGTTTGCATACGGCATCATTAATGCAAACGGCGCCATGCCTACAAATGAAACCCAAATAACAGCTTTACGGCCAATTTTGTCACCAATTGGGCCACCCGCAAATGTTCCTAAAGCGACAGCAGCCAAGAAAGCAAACAAATGCAATTGAGCGGTCTGGATACTGATATGGAACTTTTGAATTAAGTAAAAAGTAAAGTAATTACTAATGCTGGCAATGTAGGTAAATTTAGCGAACATCAACACACTAATCGTACTCAAAGCAATAATGAGCTTACGGCCATGTAATTTACTCTGTGCTTGGTTTACACGTGTAGCTACCTGATTTTTAGCATGACTGACCGTCCAGCGGCTTACACCAAATAAAACCCAAATGGCTAAAAGTGCAAATATGACTAAGCCTGCAACTGCATGCTGCCCAAATGGAACAATCAACAACGCTGCTAATAATGGGCCAATAGCAGTACCTGTGTTTCCACCCACCTGAAAAGTTGACTGAGCCGTACCAAAGCGCCCACCCGATGCCATTCGCGCCACCCGCGAAGCTTCAGGGTGAAAAGTTGCAGAGCCTACTCCAATAAGTGCAGATGCACATAACAACACTGTAAAGCTTGGTGAAAATGCCAACAAGATGATGCCGCAGAATGTGACCATCATTCCAAGTGGTAAAAGATACGGTTTTGGATGTTTGTCGGTATAAAGTCCAATCCAAGGCTGAAGCAGCGAACCTGTAATTTGATATACAAACGAAATCAGGCCAACTTGAGCAAAACTCAGCGAAAAGTTTGCTTTTAGCATTGGATAAATAGCTGGTAGCACAGCTTGAATCAAATCATTCAGTAAGTGTGCAACCGCCACAGCGCCTACAATTTTAATAATCATTCCTTGAGGCTGATCATTTGCAACGGTATTGGCAATACCATCTTTCAATTGTATTGAAGACGTCATACCTGAAAAACTCCAATATTCTAAGTAAGGTGTTTATTGTAAATTGTCGCTTATAAAGTTATCTTCCAATAATCATTGTATAAGTGACAATTTTTAGGATAGTTTATGTCCGATTCTCTTATTCAGTCTGATTTATCTGAACTTGTGATTGGACTATCTTCTGAGCATTCTTACCGAGAAATCACCCCTACCCATACACATACACGTGCGCAGTTTTTGTATGCATCCACAGGAAACATTCAGGTGTTTACACCGAACAATGTCTGGATTGTGCCGCCGATGTGTGCCTTATGGATTCCTGCTCATGTCGAGCACAGTGTGATTTCACTAAGTCACGTGAAGTTAAATACGGCGTTAGTTGAAGTAAATGCAGCCGCTCTAATGGGGCAAGATTGCTTTATTATTCGAGTGAGCAATCTTTTGCATGAGCTTTTGATTCGTTTAAACGAAATTGAACGAGAGGAATCACCCAATATTACGACCTCTCAAGAGCTTTCACGTTCTTTGCAAATTCTGATTTTTGAAGAAATTCATCGAGCCAATTTGTTGCCTATCCAGATTCCATGGCCAAAAGACAAACGACTATTAAAAATTTGCCAAGCGTTATTACACGCTCCGAATCAATCAAAAGATTTAACAGATTGGGCAGATGATATTGGTGCGAGTTCGAGAACTTTAATGCGCATGTTCCAAAAAGAAACTGGGCTGTCTTATCGGGCGTGGGTCCAGCAAATGCATATTGCACTTGCCTTGAGTAAAATCGCGAATGGTGAATCTATTGCTCAAATTTCCGAGTCACTGGGGTATAACAACCCCAGCGCGTTCAGTGCAATGTTTAAACGACACCTAGGAAAAACACCTCAGCAGTTTAGAAGTGTTGCGATGTCGTTATAAGTCTTTTTTTTTGCAGGTAGGTCATGCTTTTCGAGCAAATCATCAAAATCGTGATAGACATGAAGTTCTCGATCTTTACCTGTTCTCGCATGATCTAATCGCTGTTCAGGATCGACCAAAACAAGGGTATGACCATCATCAATCAGACGATCTACCCCTTCTAAGAACATACGTTTACCCACATCGTGGATAAGTGAAATCTGCGTTAAATCAATGACGATTGTGCTTTGGTCAGTTGTCTCATCTTGTAAAATGCGCAACAACATTTCAGCTTCGGTAAATTTCAATACACCTCGAAGCACATACACGCTTAATGATGCATCTTTTCCTGTACGGTAATGGCTTTGTACAATGGTTTGTGCCGAAGGTGTACCTTCCATAAGGTGCAATCCCATGTCACGAGATAAACGCTCTAAAATATCGATGCCTCGAATACTATGACCATGCTCATCTAAACGAGGAGAGAAAGCAGCAATACTGACCTGACCCGGCAGCACACCTAAAATACCCCCTGCTACACCACTTTTAGCAGGAATGCCAACAGTTGAAAGCCAGTCACCTGCGGCATCATACATGCCACAGCTCATCATGACACTGAGCACTTGTCTAACCACAGAACGGTTCAATAGGCGTTTTCCGGTTTTAGGGTCGACCCCACCGTTGGCAAGCACACTACCCATACGGACCAGATCTTTAACCGTAACCATGATCGCACATTGGCGAATGTAACCATTCACAATATCGACTGGATCGGTTTCTAAAATTCCTACTGTTCGCAACATATAGCCGATCGAAAGATTACGATAGGCTGTTTTGACTTCCGAATCGTAAACAGACTCATCAAAACTTAATTCACGCCCTGCAAGCTCACTCATAAAACGGCGTAAAATTTCTGCACTATGTAAACCATGTTTGACCTGAATCAAGGAATGTACAGTAATTGCGCCAGAGTTGATCATCGGGTTTTTAGGACGACCATCTTTCCCCAATGAAATTTCATTGAAAGCTTCCCCTGAAGGCTCCACCCCTACTTTAGCAAGTACTGCATCAATGCCAAGCTGTTGTAAAACATAAGCATATACAAACGGTTTAGAAATCGACTGGATGGTGAATTCAGTATCATCATCGCCGATCGAATAAATTTCACCATCTACCGTAGACATTGCCAAAGCCAATCGGTCTGGATTTGCATTTGCTAACTCTGGAATATAGTCAGCTAGATGCCCGCTATTATCTACCTCACAGGCTTCTATCACATTTGCCAAATAATCTGGGAGAGGGGTTTTCATGGTCCGTAACCTTAAATGAGGAGATTTGCGCTTTAGAGCAATTTTTCAGCACAATCCGCTGATAATATTAAAATTATAATTTTTGAGTGAAATAAAAATCACGATATAAGTATTGTAATTCCGTTGACTTATTTATTTCAACCTCATTATACGTTTTTCAAAACTTTAAATAGAAGATTAGATTATTCTTTCTACAAATAGAACTCCATTTAAATGATCGACTTCATGTTGAACAATACGAGCCGGAAAACCGTGAAAAATCGTTTCAACGAATTCACCCTGAAGTGTTGAATATTTAACCTTTACCATTTCTGCGCGTTCAACTTGTCCGCGTTCATCTGGCACGCTTAAGCAGCCTTCTTCACCCAAAAGCGTTTCACTCGAAAACTCTAAAATTTCAGGGTTCACCATCACCACAGCTTCCATTTCAGGAGCATCGGGATAGCGTGGGTTCGGTCGAGATGCCACAATAATGACTCGTTTAGAGATATAAACTTGCGGTGCAGCAATTCCTACCCCATTACGCTCAAGCATTGTCGCATGCATAGCATCAGCAAGCTGATAAAGCCAATTACTGTTTAACTCATTTGTCGAGACAGGAGCAGCAATCAACGTCAAAATATCTTCACCACGCTTAGCCACAGGTAAAACTACACTCATCCTTTGAATCTCTCATTTAACTGGCTATGACAAGTTTTATTGTGTCGCTGAACGGCTCAAAAGAAAAGCCATTCCTACATCTGTTTTTGTTTCATCTAATGCGTTTTTTGTTTTAAAGCATTTTGTCTTTTATTCGTTAGGCTTAATCAGGTCCCCATAGAACAAATTTCCTCCATTTACTTTTACTTCACTTTTCCATTAATATCCAAACTTCAATTACAACAACTAAGTAAAAAAATGGATCAGGACTTAACTTTGCAGGATGCGAACTATCTTAATAAAGAAGATAAACGAACCCTTGCCCTTTCTTCACTGGGCGGCGCTTTAGAATTTTACGATTTCGTGATTTATGTGTTTTACGCCAAAATCATTTCCGACCTCTTTTTCCCCAGCACGCTTAGCCCATTTTGGGCCATGCTGAATACCTACGGTATTTTTGCAGCTGGTTACTTTTTTCGTCCTTTAGGCGGAGTTGTCATGGCCCATTTTGGTGATCTGGTCGGGCGTAAAAAACTGTTTTCGCTTTCTATTTTGCTGATGGCACTGCCTACCCTATTTATCGGGATATTGCCGACCTTTGAAAATATTGGGTATTTGGCACCGCTACTTTTATTGCTCATGCGTGTGGTGCAAGGTATTGCGATTGGAGGTGAAATTCCAGCCGCGTGGACATTCGTGTCAGAACACGTACCTGAAAGAAAAATTGGACTGGCAAATGGTTTACTCACTGCCGGACTGTCTTTAGGAATTTTACTAGGCGCACTAATGTCTTTATGGATTTCACTAAATTTTAGTGAAGGACAAATCCACGACTGGGCGTGGCGTATTCCTTTCATTGCAGGCGGTATTTTTGGTCTAGTCGCACTTTATTTACGAACTTATTTAAAAGAAACACCTGTATTTAAAGCAATGCAGGCACGTAAAGAAATTTCAAAAGAAATGCCCGTTAAACAAGTGTTAAAAACACATAAAACAGCCGTAGCGATTGGCATGTTATTTACATGGTTTTTAACAGGCTGTGTGGTGGTGGTGATTTTAGCCATGCCCAATTTATTGATTGGTTCGTTTGGTTTTGAGCGTGCTCAGACTTTTGAAATGCAAAGTGCGGCCATTGTCATGCAAATGGTCGGTTGTATTTTGGCAGGCTATTTTGCTGACCGTTTTGGTTGCAGTAAGGTCATGATGGTCGGTGCACTTGCTGTAGCACTCACAGCATCAATTTTTTATAACAGTTTAGGTCACGCCGCACATTCAACTATTTTTGGTTTATATATGTTGTTGGGTCTATGCTCTGGTACTGTTGGTATGGTGTCGAGCAGTATGGTTAAAATGTTCCCCGCACCCGTTCGCTTCTCGGGCATTTCATTTTCTTATAATTTATCTTATGCAATTGTTGGCGGTATGACCTTGCCTTTAGTCCATTGGCTTAGTCAATATAGTGATATCGGTGCGATGTATTATATTTTTGCGCTCACCATTTTGGCTTTTGTGACTGCGTTTGTATTTTGGAATAAGTTTGAGAAATCTAGATATTAAAAATATTAACTCATTAAAAAACCACGCCAGTTGCGTGGTTTTTTATTGCTGTTCACTTTAGAAAGTAAACCCGATATTAAAGTTAATGCGGTATAGCCATTTATCACTGTTTGGCGAGGTTGCAGAGGTATAACCTGTTGAGTTGGTCGAGCCACCAATAATGTTAGAGTTTTTACCCCACGTATAATCTGCCCAAACCATAAAGGGTGAAGCAATAAACATCATACCTGTGGTGTTCATTTGCGAGTCGGACCAATCATCACGTTTTTTATCGAGATAACTATAGTCATTATAAAATTTAATGGCTTTTAGCTTGCCCATATTGGTCACAGGCAACGTATAAGCAAGGTTTAAACTGGCAATCGTACCTTCTGAAGCAATGAAATAGGCAGGCGTAAGGCCGTTCGCGCCCATTAAAGTCATATCACTATTTACACCATCCGGGTTTTTAGCATCGTATTGGTAATGAATGACCGAGCTTTGCAAATTAAAGCGTTTGTAGTTGTTTTCGGTATGCAAACCTACTGCATAATATTTGCCGTCTTTATCGGTAATATCATTATGTAGCTGGGCAATCGCACCTGATACACCGAACTCTTGTTTACCAAAATCAGTTTCTAACTTGCGAACAACGCGGGTATTAAACTGATTACGCTTTTCATTTTGATAGGCTTTTTGAGATGGAAACGCATTTCCTGCCAAATCATCATAAGTTGCACTTTCAGGTGAATAACGCAAGTTCGTCTCTAACATTTGCGGATAATATCCGAGTTTTAAATCCCAATCTTTATCGTGATAATTCCAGTTAATCCCCGGTGCAATATTATTGCCATAACCTAAAAAGAACGGAATGTGATAGGTCCAGCCATTTTGCGGATAAGGATAAATCGTAAAAGGTTTATAGACTAAACCTGCTTCAATGCTGTTATTGGCATCTAGGTTATAGCCAACATACGCTTTTTCAATGGACGTTTTCTGTTGGTCTTGAAACATATAACTGGCATTGATGTAGGCATCATCAAATTTACCTTTTAAATCTACCCTGAAAATATCAAAATGGAGCTTACCAAAACCGCGGTTAGGCCCTTCCCAATCTTCATAACGCTGATTTAAACGAACCACCCCACCTAACTTTAATGAATCGGTGCCATCATCACTTTTCCATTCAAGCAATGAATCTTTTGCAAATGCATTGACGCTTACCCCCAGCGTAAGCGGTGCAATGAATGCCATGATCAATGAAGTCTTTTTCATCTCTACATCCTTGATTGAGTTCCAGCGTCCTGCTGGAACTTTATTTGTTTTACCTGTAAAACTTAGTTTTTATTGTTTTTTAGACAAAAAATTTTATCTAAAAAAAGGATGGCTTAGCAGCTCCCATCGCATATGTACTAAGCCATCCAAACTGGTTAATACAGTTTCTTTTGCGGTGGACCCGCGAAGTTTAATGGTCCAATCGAGTTCATATCGAGCTCGATCACCGTTGGCCCTTCAAAAGCAACCGCCTCTTGAATAACCGTCTTAAACTCATCTGCGCTACCAACTTTCCAGCTCTTCACACCCATTGATTCACCAAGAAGTTTGTAGTCTGGCGTATGCAATTCATTGAAATATTGGCGCCCACCAAAGTAGTTATTTTGAATGCCGCGCATTACGCCATAACCACCGTCGTTCATAATCATTAAGACCATGTTGGTGTTTTCTTGCACCATGGTTGCAATCTCACCAATGCCCAGCATTAAGCCGCCATCACCGACTAAACCAATCACTTTCTTGTCAGGGTTGGCAACCGAAGCACCAATTGCAGTTGCAAGACCTAAACCAATTGCACCAGCGAGTGAGTGAATATTTTGGTTTGGAGCTTGTACAGGGAATAAACGGCTACCCCATGTGCTACCCGACATGGTGATGTCACGTACAAAAATGCCGTCTTGAGGTAAAGCTTCACGTAAGTGATCACAAATTAAAGCGTACTGGTCGATTTGCTTACGCAGTGCATCAATTGCAGCTTGTTTTGCAGCAACTACAGCAGCATCGTAATCGGCATCAACTTTTGAAGTACCTTGAAACTGCTCTAATACACGCGTTAAGACATCTTTGGCATCGCCACAAATAAAGTTGCGGATTTTGTAATTACGTTGTTGAGCCATTGGGTTAGCATCAACCTGAATAATGTTTTCAGGAAACTCAACCGAATAGGTTTTGGTTTCATTACTACGTAAACGAGAACCCAATACAACCATTAAGTCAGCATCTTTTAATAACTGCTCAACCGCTGCCGAGTTATGAAAAGCACCCAAGCTACGTGCATGGTCATCTGGCAATACGCCACGAGCATGTGTAGATGACACAACCGGAATACCTAAATCTGCAATTGCTTTAACTTCGGCAACACTATTTAAAGTCCCACCGCCAATCCAGAAAATTGGGCGTTTTGCTTTTTTGATTTCACTGACAAGAAGATCAATTTCAGCTTGTTCTGTCTGTGGTAATTCAAGTGCCTTGACTGGTCCAAGGTTAAGCGGTAAATCAATTTCGGCTGCCTGTACATCAATTGGCAACTCAACACTTACTGGTCCCATTGGAACAGTAGTTGCCACACGAATCGCTTCACGAATCACGCCCACTGCATTGTCTGGACTCGTAATCCGGAATGCCGCTTTGCTTGATGCACGTAAAAACGTAAGTTGGTCTTTAGTTTCGTGAATGAAACTCGCATCACGGTCTAGATATTCACGTTCAACCTGACCTGTTAAATGTAATACAGGGCTACCCGCATTCATTGCTTCAATCAGTGAGCCCACCGCATTACCAGCGCCAGCACCAGTACTGGTCAGTGCTACACCCAAGCCTTTAAAGCGTGAGTGTGCATCTGCCATGGTGACCGCACCCGCTTCACCACGAGCAGCAACAAAACGCATTTTTTCACGGCGTCCTACTGCGTCGGCAATAGGTAAATTGTGGATGGAAATAACACCATAGATACTATCAACTTGGTGCGCTTCTAAAACTCTTGCGATTGCTTCGCCTACATTTACACGTTCAGTCATGTCTGTTCCTCAAAATTTGTTTTCGATCCTTGAATTTATTAATCACACCAAGGGTTAGGCTGTTCATTCAGCCCCATATAAATACTCTTTTGTTGCATGTACGACAAAATGCCCAAACGGCCTTTTTCGCGCCCGATACCACTGTCTTTAAAGCCACCAAACGGCGCACTAATCGAGAACTTTTTGTAGGTATTAATCCATACTGTTCCCACTTCCAAGGCACGTGCAATGCGCCAAGCTTTGCGATAGCTTTCAGTCCAGATGCCTGCGGCAAGGCCAAAACAACTATCATTGGCTTGAGCAATTAAATCTTGCTCGTTGTCATATTTCATAACGACTAAAACAGGGCCAAAAATTTCTTCCTGACAAGTTTGAGCACTGTTATTTAAGCCCGTGATAATGGTGGGTAAGTAATAACTTCCTTTGGCATAGTCACTAGTCGTAAGCGCTTCACCACCAATCAGAACCTGACCACCTTCGCTTTTGGCAAGCTGTACATAACGGTCAACCGACTGCAAATGTTTGTCATTGACCAGTGGCCCTAAATGCACACCAGCCTGTTCTGGATGACCCACACGTAAGCCTTTGGTAATTTCAACCAAACGCGTTAAAAACTGATCGTAAAGACTGCTATGAATAAATAAGCGAGAACCTGCGATACACGCTTGGCCTGCCGAGCTAAAAATTCCGTACGCTACACCTTTAGCCGCCAGTTCGACATCTGCATCCGGCAAAACAATGGTTGGTGACTTTCCACCTAACTCAAGTGAAGTGGTAATCAGTTTATCTGCGGCAATATGTGCTAAATGACGACCCGTGGTTGTTCCACCTGTAAAAGAAATTTTACGAACCAATGGGTGCTGGGCAATTGCATCACCAATCACTGAACCACGCCCAACCAACACACTAAGTAAACCTTTTGGTAAGCCTGCTTCTTCAAAAATTTTGGCAAGCTCTAAAGCAATCAATGAAGTTGCTTCTGCTGGTTTTAACACCACTGCATTTCCCGCGGCCAAAGCTGGAGCAAGCTTTTGAACTTCACTCGCGATTGGAGAGTTCCAAGGTGTAATTGCTGCCACAACGCCCACAGGTTCATGCACGCTCATGGTCATAAAGTCTGGAGCACGTTGAGTGGTGAGCTCATCATTCAGCGTTTCACAAGCCGCTGCAACATAACGTGCAGTCGCCGCCGCGCTCATCACTAAACCACGAGTTTCGGTTAAAGGCTTACCGTTATCGCGTGTTTGTAGTTTTGCCAATTCATCGACACGCGCTTCAATAATGTCTGCAACTTTGTAGAGAATACGTGCGCGCTCATGCGGCAAGCTGTTTCTCCAGTTGGGTTGACGCCAAGCCTGATCAGCCTTTTCAATCGCTTCATTCACATCTTCAAGCGTTGCAGTCGAAATTTCTGCATTGACAGACTGATCTGCCGGAAACAGGCTTTGGATGACCGCACCGCGGCCCAAACGCCATTCACCTGCAATATAAATTTCCTTTGCCATGATCAAATCCTTCTTAAATCTGTATTGCTTCTACACTGTTGCGACAAGCACGAATCACGCTAAGCGCAGCCAAAGTTGATGTTTTCGGGTTACTTGGCAACGGCACGCCCACCAGTTCAATGGTCATTTGCCCAAAGCCACCTTCTGCCACAATGGTGTGTTTGTTTTTGTTGATTGTTGGATCAACGGTTAACTCGACCATGGTTTCATCCATTCCAAGCCCAGCAAGTGCAATCGTTGCAGCGACGTTGGCGTTTGCTGGAAACTTAATTGCAGCTTCACGAGCAGTTCCTGTGAAAAAAACCGTAGGTTCAGATACATGGTCTAAATCGACCAATTGCTCTGCATAACTGCCCTTCCAGCTTTTTGGACTTTTACAGCCTTTGTAAGTGACTTTTTGCAAGCCACCTTCTTTGGCTGCTGAAATACCGTCAATGCCAGCAATGGCACCTGCGAGTAAATGCAGATGGGCATTATTTTCTTCAGCTGTGTGTTTGAGCTGAATTAGAAAATCACTATCAGCCAAAGTTCCAACCGAAATCAGGCCTATGGTCCAGCCTTTCGCTAAAACCTTTTGAGCATGTTCTTTCACTGCTGCTTGACCTGCCACCTCAATGACATAGTCTGGCGCACCATCACATTGCTCAATATCTGAAATCACCTGAATCTCTGAAGACACTTGTGACTGCACTTTTTCAACGCTACGAGACGGCACGACAATCCATTTCAGTTGCAAATCTTGAGGCAAGTGTGCATGCACTTCTGCTGCCATTGCGCCGAAACCAATCATCATCAACTTTTTCATGACAGCACCTGATATTTATAAATGTTTATTAAAACCACCTGAGACATCGAGTGCCGCACCTGTGGTGTACGATGCCAATGGAGATGCCAAGAAAACTAAAGCACGGGCCGGTTCTTCAGGACGGCCTAAACGCTGCATTGGAATGCCTCGGTTTTTAGCAATATTGCCTGTCCATTCTTCCCATGACTGGTTTAAGTCTGAGCGAGTTTCATAACGGCGCTTCCACTGCGCGGATTCGACCATTCCCAGTAAAATCGAGTTCACACGAACACCATATTGAGTAAACTCATGCGCCAAAGAATGGGTTAAATTCAACAATGCAGCGCGTGCAGATGAAGTCGCAATCATGTGCGGTTCCGGTTGCAATGCCAGTAACGAGTTCACATTGGTAATTGAGGCATTTGCTGACTGTTTTAAGTCGTCAAGAAAAGCCCGTACCGGATGTAAAACACTGAAATATTTCAGCTCGATTTCTTTCATCCAGTCTTCATCTTGTGTATTTTCAAAATTTGAAACACGGCCTTGCCCAGCATTGTTAATGAGCATATCAACATTGCCCAAATTGAGTTTGACGTCTTTAGCAAACTGCTGAACTTCTTCTTTTTTCAATACATTGCATGCTTTGGTAAAAATGTTGGCATGCGGATATTTTTCTAAAATATAGTGCTTAGAAGCATTTAAACGTTCTTCATCGCGACCACACCAAGCTACTTTTGCACCCTCTGCAACCAGTATTTCAACAGCAGCCAGCCCGATCCCAGATGAGCCACCGGTAACAACTGCAACTTTTCCTTCAACTTGGAAGCTCATAATCCTTAATCTCTCTTACGATTGTTCCTGAATCGTCAACATAATTTGGTTAAATGCTTGCGGTTGGTCGACATAACTTAAATGTCCTGCATCTTCTATGACGAAGCGCTGTTCCAACTGCAATTCCTGAGCAAGCTCTTGTATACCTAACGCAGGAGTGATTTGATCTTGCTGCCCTGCAATGACTGTACATGGGACTTTTAAATCTGTTAAATAATTACGTATTTCGTCATATGCGAGTAAGTACGATGCATGTGTAAACCCCTTTAAGGTCAACTGCTGCATCACCTCTGAAACTAACGCTAAGGCTTGTGGTTCTTGTTTATAAATCAAATGAGGCCCACGGCTTTCAGCCATTCCTTTAGCGCCTAACTCTTTCAACATTTTTGGTCTTTTTTCAAAAACCTGAATTTGTGTTTGTTCATCTTGACGTTGGTAGCCTTGAGCCAAATTGGCGATCACCAAATGCTCTACTCGTTCTGGATAAAGTGCAGCAAATGCACTCGCCTGTAAGGCACCTAATGAGTGGCCGACCACAATTGCTTTTTCAATTTTTAAAACATCAAACAACGCAGCCAAACGCTTTGCGTAGTCGGTAGCATTGGGTTGATCAGTTAAAAGTTCATCTGATTTGCCATAGCCCGGTGCGTCCCAGGCAATGACATGAAAATGATGAGACAACACTTCAAGTTGGTTTACCCATGAAGCAGAACCTGAACTAATGCCGTGCAATAGCACAAGGTACTCACCCTGACCGGCTTCCCGATAGGCTTGCTGCTGGCCTTGAACAGTGACGGTTTTCACCAGAAATTCTGCTAACTTTTCAATGAGTGTCATCATTTTCAATTCTTTCCTTTATTCACTTCATCAAACAATTAACGTTTGATTTGAGACAATGGATGCTCTGGTGGATAGTTCGGAATGGTTGGTTTACCTGTTCCCAACATCACACACATCAAGGCATCTTCTTGACCTGGGTTAAACAGACCACGGTAAATACCCGGTGGAATTGAAATTAGGTCACGCTCTTTTAAACGGGTTTCGAATTTTTCGCCATTGTGCTCAATGAACAAATCAATTTCGCCGCGAAGCATAAAGAAAACTTCTTCAACGTCGTGGTGAATGTGCAAAGGACCTTCACACTGTGGTGGCAACACCATGGTCGAAAACGTAAAGTTTTCTGCTGGTACAGTGTTACCGTCATTTGCAACACCTGTTGCGCCTGTACCCATGTAACGCATTTGCGCACGGCGATATTTCGGGTCGTAATCTGCTTGGAACTTCAAAGCCTCAAAGTCATATTTACGTGTCTCAAAGCGAGCAATACGCGTGTTTAACCAATCTTCTAAAGAAGAATTTTCTGGTTGTGCCCACGATTCGAATTGTTGTGTAGTCATTTTTTAAACTCCTATACAGTGAATTAATATCGTTTTAAAAGAGGAACCAAGAAAAATGACCCGATGACAGCGACAGCAGCCAAGAAGGTAATTCCCAAATTAAAACTATGTGTTTGCATCACGATGTAACCGATAAGTACAGGTGCAATTGCACTTGCAAAATTACCCAAACCGTTAAATATTCCGCCCGCAGTCGCCCCTACATTTGAGGTCGTTACTTTTGCAAGCAGAGCAAATACAGCAGCCACTCCAAAACCCCAAGCCATCGCACTTAAAGACATCGCTGCAATAATCAATAATGGCTCGGTCATGATGACCATCACATACATGAAAATGCCTGCGAGTAATAAGCCGCTAAAGACTTGAATTGCACGGCGACCCAACTTGTCAGATAAAAACGCGCCGATGATTTCGCCAATTAACATGGCAATGAATGGAAAGCTTGAATACATCCCAAATTCTTTGAGGTTGAAGCCTTTGTCTTGCATTAAGTAAGAAGGAACCCAGCTATTTAAGCCCCACAAATAAGTCATCAATGCAATGTTAAAAAGACAAACCAGCCAGAATGCACTGTTGCTTAAGAGCAATTTAGTATTGGCAATATGGCCTTTGAAATTGGTACGTTTACTCTCACCATCAATTTCGACAGTTTTCTTAAGTTGCAAATTACGTAAACCAAAAACAATGCTGAAAATGGCAATTAGTGTTAAACCAGCCATCACAAAAAAAGTGGTATGCCAGTCATGGTGTGCCAAAACATTTGCAGTGATTGGGAACCCGAGGAATGCACCAATCGGCGTTCCAAGTAAGAACATGGTCGAAGCACGTGCTTGCTGGCGGTCTGTGTAAGTCTGCTTCACAATGGCATAGGCCAAAGCAAACAATGGACCTTCTGCCAAACCGAGCAGTACACGTAAAATCAACATGCCTGAGTAACTAGTGGTAAACCCCATGCAAAACATGAGTAAACCCCACGACGTTACACTCCAAAACAGCATTTTCTTTGGGTTAAAAATGTCACCCAGAAAGCTTAGAAAGACTGATGAAAAACCATAAGCAAGCAAGAAACTTGTCATGAGCCATCCGAGCTTGGCTTTATCTCCAGCGATTCCCATCGAGCTTTGAAAATGCGGATCTGAAAATAAAACCGCAATACTAATCTTGTCGAAAAATGCCAGTACCACACACACCATAAGGACAAAAGCAGGTACCCAATGCTTCAATCCACTTTTTTCTTCATTACTCATGTGTCATTCCTTCGATTTGGTAATGAGAACCAGATTTAATGTTTACGGTTTTAACTTCATGACATTAAATTCAGCATCTGCTAACAGCTTTGGATCTAAAACGGTATTGGCTTGCATCCAACGTTTTGCCAGTTTGACTAGCTTCGAGTCATTAATGGCAATCATGTTGAGCAAACGATTTTCATGGTCCAGATATAAATAACTCACCTGATCTTCACCGCCTTGGCGAATCACTAACTCTTTCGTTTTTTCAGGTTGATACGTACCTAATATCTGGATATTAAAGTGGTATTGATCAGACCATAACCATGGAATATCGGTATATTCAGTTTCAATACCCAGCATCGACTTCGCTGCGGCAATTGCCTGATTTTGTGCATTTGCCCAAGACTGAATGCAATAACCCAAACTCGGATGAATTGCGACATCGCCTGCGGCATAAATGTTTTGATCTGAAGTTTGCCCAAAACAATTCACCACAATGCCATCTTTCACATCGAGACCAGCATGAACACCCAACTCTTTGGCAATTTCAGCGCCTGCACCTACCACAACGCAGTCAAATAACTGACTATTGTGTGGGTGGTTTACTACTTCAACTTTTTTCTCTGGTGCTTCAATTAAATGAAGGCTCTTGCTGTCTAAGTGAATTTGTGTACCTTGAGTTTCATGCATATTTTTTAAAAATGCAGACACTTCAGGACTCACACTTCTTGCACATAAACGGTCGCCATATTCAAAAATATGAACTTCTTTACCTTGCTTACGTGCAGTTGCAGCAATTTCTAAACCAATCCAGCCACCGCCAATCACAGCAACATTCTTTGCATTCTTTAAAATTTTAGCCAAGCGTTCACAGTCATAGACATTACGTAGGGTCACAACATTTGGAATGAACTGCCATGTATTCACTGGCACACGTGCACGACTTCCTGTTGCAATCAGTAATTTGTCATAGGGCAAAACCTGACCACTTTCGAGATGAACCTGTTTATGTTCACGGTCGACTTTTGTCGCAATTTCAGGTTTGTGCCAGTGAATATTGAATTCTTGAACTTGCTCAGAAGAGAACAGATTCAAACTTTCATAAGTTGCTTCTTTTGAAAGTACTTGCTTAGACAATGGCGGGCGCTCATAAAACACTTGATTTTCATTTGAAACCACATGAATTTCGCCGACATAACCATTTTGACGTAAGGTACTTACTGCCCAACCTGCTGCCTGTCCGGCACCTACAATTACGATCTTTTCCATAGCCATCTTCCTTGTTCAGCAATACCTGTTAAACAGGCTTCACCTGACGGCGGGTTGTGTCATCAAGACCACCTTCAATCGCCCACTCTGTGAAAAGCTCTAGACGGTGTTCTTCTACACGTGGCTGCCATTCTTCTGTCAAATAATCATCGTTGGTGTAATATTCAAATGCACCACCCAATGGTGAGTTGACGTACCAGAAATAAGCAGAAGAAATTGGGTGACGCCCCGGCCCAATAAAGGTTGACCATTCCGAACGATTCATATTTAAACCGCCCCCAATCACCTCATGGATATCACGTACGACAAATGCAACATGATTTAGACCAGCAGGTTTATTTGGAACACTGAGCAAGAATAAATCATGGTGATAACCTTCACCGCGGCAACGTAAGAATGCACCACGATTTTTATAGGCATCCGATAAATGAAAGCCTACTTTTTCAATATAGAAGTTTTCAGTTGTTGCCAAATCCGGTGTGAAGAACACCACGTGTCCAATCGCAACAGGTTGTCCTTTTTCATAAACAGGACTTGCTGCATTGACACGTTGAATGTTGCCGTATTGGTTAATGCCTTCCGTTTTGAGTTCAGACACATCTTTAACAAAGCTTTGTTCAAAACGAATAGTCATGCCATTTGGGTCAAGACACTGAACTGTATTTTCAAAACGCTTAAAACCATTTACATCAGCTAGGCGGCCTGCCAAGTCTTCAAGGTCTTGAGCATGATCAACACCCCAAGTGACTTCACGTAAAGTTGAACCTTGCTCAATCGCAGGTGGTAGACGGTCATCATCACAATTAAATAGATAAATCTTGCTACCATTTTGGGTTTGGTAAAGATCTGTGCCTTCAATATCCGAAGCACTTTGACTTAAACCGAAATCTGCCAAAAACTTGTTCGAAGCGGCTCTATCTTCAACTCCAAACTTTAAAATCTCGATCCCTGTAATCATTTGACTACTCCTTAGTTAAAGACAAAACCGCCATTGACCGGAATATTTTGACCTGTCACAAAAGAGGACAAATCCGACAGTAGATACAATGCTGTTCCATTTAAATCTTGTGGAAGTTGCTGACGCTGAATCGCTCTTCCGTTGACATATAAATCATGACGTTCCTGCGGTACATATTCAGTTGCTTCAACCAAAGTCAGACCTGGAGACAATGTGTTGACACAGATATTGAACTGCCCCAACTCTCTTGCCATCGAACGTGTCATGGCAAAAATTGCACCTTTACTTGCCACATAAGCCATTAGGTTTGGTGCGCCCCACAAAGCAGTATCGGAAGCAACATTAATAATTTTGCCAGCAGCCGACTGCTTTAAGTGTGGAACGCATGCCTTACTGATCAGCCATGTGCCTTTTACATTAATATTCATGACCCGATCCCAAAGTTCAGGATCGTAATCAATCATATTTTTTCCACCAACATTGGTTGCTAGTGCCGCACAGTTCACAAGGCCATCTAGTCCTTTTAATACTTCCACGCTTTTTGCAACCGCATTTTCAATAGAGTCTGCATTGGCAAGGTCAACGGTGACAGCATGAACGTTTAGCCCTTGTTTCTGTAAAGCTTGTACTTCTTGTTGCACCAAGTCAGACAAAATATCTGCCATCACAACTTCAGCACCTGCCTCGGCAATAGCTTGAGCAAAATCTCGACCTAAACCACGCGCAGCACCAGTCACTAAAACTTTTTTGCCTTGCAACAACGCTACATTAGCCATGAGCTTCTTCCTGCATCTCGATACGGTTTGATGCATTTAGCGCAGCAATTTTCTTTAATTGCTTTTCAGCTTCTTTTTTCATTAAACGGCGTAAACGTGCAAGCCCAACATCATGTTGATAGAGGAACTCTTTTTCACGCGCATGTGGTGCAAGGTTTTCTAAAATAATTCGGTCTTGTTCCAATACATCCCAATGCAACTGCTCTAAATGATTGCGATATAAGAAGCGCCATACATTACGTTGCCAACCACTCACCTTACGGCAGCGCCAGAAAAATACACGAGTATTGTTGGCATCAATTGGCGTTGCATAGCCCACAATCCAGAACTCACCACCTGGGCCAAATTGTTTACGGTATGGAATTGAAAGTCGTAACCAACTCGCACCTGTTGAACCATATTCAACCCAGTCGAAGTTCACGCCTAATTGACCTTCTTTTTCAAAAACAAAGCCATTATCGGTCGTGCGGTGTTTCATCTCTGCGGTACGATCACCATCTGCCATCGAGTGCGATGTCGCATGTAAATAACTACCATGCATTGGATCCATCACGTTATCAATTGCATACTGATGGTTTACTTTCCAGTCTGCTTGGCAAAGGAATGCACTCCACTCTTCGCTTGCAAGTTGCTCTGGAAACTCAAGCGGCGCTGGTTCTTCATTTGCATCGATACCAAACCAAATGAAGATTGCGCCATGTTGCTCAATTACTGGGTAGTTCTTTAGACATTTAGTTCCGGTCATTGGACATTCATGAACGGCTGGCACATCGGCAACAACACCATCAGCACGAACTTCAACACCGTGATACCAGCAAGCAACTCGATCGCCTAAATTCCAACCAAGTGAAAGACGAGCACCGCGATGCGGACAGCGGTCTTCAAGTGCATGAACCTGACCTTCGGCATCACGCCACACCACAATGTTCTCGCCTAAACGAGTAATTCCAACTGGATTAGCAGCGACTTCCCAACTTGCTAAAACCGGATGCCATTGGTCACGTAAACCAAGTTCTAAATATTCTTCAGCGCTTTGTGAAGTTGATACGATTGCGTTCATTTTATTCTTCCCTGAATCAATAACCTAAACGTTGCATTTCTTCTGTAAAGCTTGCAGAAGTCCATTCATCACCAGATTCACAGCGGAAACCCTGTTGATTAAGTGCAGAAACAACGTCATCTAACTCTGTTGCGCCCGCAGAAAATGCCTGAATCAAGTTCTTTACAAAATCTTGTTCGTAGAGCGTTGGTTCTTTATAACGTGTTTGCCAAACCAACAATTCAGATTGACCAGGAATTTGAATATTGTTGATGCCTGCTTCGGTTGCCGGCGTTGCATGAATCCAGCTTGCCAACTTTTCATTAAATGTCTTCATTGTTCTGCTTCCTTGTACATGTGAGGACTAGAGTTGAATTTGAATATCCTGTCCTTCAACACGAACTGGGTACGTACATAGGTTTCTACACCCGGGTCCACTTTTTAGCTCACCTGTCTGAATGTCAAAAATTGCTTCGTGCAATGGACATTCAACAGTCTGATCTTCGATAAATCCTTCGGTTAATAAGGCATACGCATGAGGGCAAACATTTTCGATAGCAAAGTAATTTTCATCGATGAAAAATACGCCTATTTTCTTTCCTTCAATTTCGATGGCTTTCGGCTCATCTTCGCTAACGTCACCCTGCTGACAAATTGAGATCCAACTCATACCTTGCGTCCTCATTTTGTTTTATATACAAAACATAATTTAATTTTCAAAACATGAGCTAAGCATAATCCCCTTGATCATTTTTTGTCAAAGTAAAAATAAACATAAAATTCATTCACTTAATTAATTTTAAATATTTTGTTACGTTTCAAACAAGAAACAAAGTTTTGAATATAAAAATTGTTTTATGAGTTTTTAACAATTACAATAGTTATAAAATAAAGCAGCATGCCCCAAATTGAATCATGTTTTATTTATAGGAAAATGACACGAATGAGCATAGCAATTGAAGAAGATTCGCAAGAATCAGAAACAACAAAAAATGATGATCGTTATTTAGTACCCGGACTTGTACGGGGTTTAGCTATCTTGCAAGCATTTAACCAACAAGCGCAAGAAATGACCATTACAGAAATTGCTGAAATTTTAGAAGTGAACCGTTCTAGTGCATTTCGTCTGATCTATACACTCGAATCTTGTGGCTATTTAAGAAAAGCATCTCAAAAAACTTATGCTCTCGATTCCAAAGTCATGGAGCTTGGTTTTAACAGTTTATCTAAACTTTCATTACTCGATTTATCGACACCATTAATGAAAGAACTACGTGACCAAACCAAACTTGCGGTACACCTTTCAATTTTAGAAGGCACTCATATTGTCTTTGTAAATAACATTCAGTCGATGGGAACCTTCACGAGCAACATTAGCTTAGGGACTCGCTGGCCTGCTCATGCAACCGTCATTGGTCAAATGTTATTGTCTGATTTACCTGAAACCGAAGTAAGTCAGCGTTATCGTAACTTTGATGATTGGGATAGTTTTTCTGAACTGACTCCAACCAATTTAAAAACCCTATTACAAAGATTAGTCTATGTAAAAACCCAAAAAACCATGGTGAGCTGGGGTCATTACAATCATGATATGGCAGCCTGTGCGGCACCTATTTTTAAACAGTCAAACGGGAAAATGGTTGCTGTTATCTCTGTGAGTTGTCCAATTACCACTTACGATGAAAGAACATTTAAAGAAGATATCGCAAGCCTCGTTGTTGAAACAGCAAACAAAATTTCCAAATTTATTTATTAAAAAAAAGCGACGTTAAGTCGCTTTTTTTGTGATTTTATTTCTTAAATTAAAAATTACACTTAGATACTTTCCCATTCATATCTTGAAAAATCAGTGCCGAAAGGCTTTCTTTAATATCAAACTTTAAATACTGCTGTTTAAATTGAACAACCGCATAAAACTCTTCAGCACCGTCATCTAAGCCAGTGGCAGAAATCTGGCTGCCTTGTGGGAAATCTTTGAGCCACGCGGCATTATAAAAATCTGACACTGAACTAAATTCACAATACTGTTTTGGCTCTGCCATTATTTTTGCAGCAATCAGATCAAACTGTTGTTGTTTATAGACATCTAAGCTCAACAACATGATCACTCTCCAAATTAAAGCTGGTTAGAGGCTAAAAACTGTTTCTTTTTAACTTTTTCCCATTGATACCAACCATAAGCGGCCATCAAAACAAATGCTGCATATAACGCAGCTGTTAAAAATAAATCTTTATAGATAAACATGCCCACATAAATAATATCGACAAATACCCAAAGTACCCAAGTCGCAATATGCTTTCGGCTGGTCCAATACGTTGCGAGCAAGCTAAATGCTGCAAGCTGTGAGTCGAGCATCGGTACTGCTGCATCAGTAAAGTTTTTAAGAATTAAACCAAACAGTAAGCCACCTACCGCAGCAATAATCATTTGGATGATAGCGGTTTGAACTGCAATAGGTTCAATTCGAATGTCGTGATCTTGCTGCTTTCCTTTAAACCAATAGTAAAAGCCATAAAAATTTACGACCATAAAAAAGAACTGCAAAATTGTTTCGCCATACAGCTTAAATTCGTAAAACAAATAGGCATATAAAACAAAGGCAAAGAAATTAAACAGCCAACACCACATATTACGGATGACGGTTAATCCAACTCCAATGAGACTAATTAAGACCGCAAAAATTTCTAGAGGTGACATAAGAACAGCTTCTTATAGAGATCAATTCGACGAGGTATTATGAGAAAAATATCAATTTAAGCAAACTGCTAATTTGAAATCAAAAAATCTGTGGTTCATGCTTGAATATAATTTGTACTTTTCTATTTCTGTGTTATAAAAATATCATCTATATTTTAATATACTTATCATGTTTTTATCTAAAGCCCATTTATGTCTGGCTCACCAATTCTATGCCTTAGAGGTCAATGTCTCTATGGCCGATTGGCGACGTCCTTATTTAGGACAATTTGGCGCTTTAGATACGAAAATCGAGATATTTAATTTGTAATATATCCTCTGATTTTCATCACAAGCCGCCATAAAACGCGGCTTTTTTTATGCCCTGTTAAAACACTAAAGAACAAACTTTCTGGAGCTTTCTATGAAGCCATTATTTGAACAACAGAGTATATCCACCCCGCAGATTCAGCCGGCTGTAGCATTATCTTCATCTCCGACTCGCCTTGCTACAGCCGGCCAATTTATTGCTGTCGTCATTATTTGGTCGCTTACCCCACTCGCGGCCGTCTGGACAGTACAAGAAATTCACTGGGCATGGGGGTTATTTATTCGATTCAGTTTGGCGATTCCAATAGCCTTAATCTGTCTACGATTTTTTCGTTTAAAACTCATCTTTAGTAAAAAAGCTATTTTAAGTTATTGTGCCGGAGCCATTGGCTTATTTGGTTCTATGGCCTTTTGCTATATGGGTGCAGATAAAGTCCCCTCTGCCATTATTTCAATTATTTACGGGACTTCTCCGTTAGTGTCCGGACTCATCAGCTCTTTTTTATTAGGACGTGAACGTTTTTCGGCATGGCAGTGGCTTGGGCTGGGTATCGCTCTTGTTGGGATGAGCTTTACTTTAGGACTGTCTTCATCAGGTTTTCAGCTCAACCGTATCGGTATTATGTTAGAGCTGATTGCGATGCTATTTTATGTATTGTCGACTTTTGCTGTAAAATCTGTTGGTGCGCATATTCCACCAATTACACAAATGACAGGTGCCACCCTTGTTTCATGGATCGGTTATATATGCCTGTTACCTTTCTTTTGGTCACATCTTCCAACTGAATTTCCGAGCCTTAAAATTTCAATAGCAGTGCTCTACAGTGCTGTCTTTTCATCTGTGCTTGCCATGATTTTTTATTATCAACTCATTAAAGTCCTACAACCGACCACTGTGTTGCTCATTACCATTATTACTCCAGTTTTAGCTACATTTTGGGGAACATGGTTCAACCATGAACAGCTCAGCTCACATCTTATTTTAGGTTTAACCCTGTTATGCCTAGGGTTATTGATGTATTCACGTCGTCCAATATAATGTTTTATAACCTGATTGAGACTACTCATCGGGTTATTCTCCCCCTCATATTTATATTAATCTTAAGAATAAAAGTTTAGTTTTATTTTGATCCTTCCTTCTATTTTTGTTTACGAAGTAGTCTATAAATTGTATTTGACAGTTTTCTAACGATCGTTTAAAAACTTATTAAAGACAAATAAAGGACATCACGACATGTCAAATCAAGAAGGAAAAGTTAGCCGTGAAACTCGCGGACATATTTTTTTAATTGGACTAGATCGGGCAGCAAAACGTAATGCCTTTGATAGCCACCTGATTAAAGATTTATCACTAGCGCTCACCGAATATGAAAATAATGATGAGCTGCGCTGTGCAGTAATATTTGCCCATGGTGACCATTTTACTGCTGGGTTAGATCTGGTTGAATTACAACCTAAGCTTGCTACAGGTGTTTTTGATTTTAGTGATGAAGAAGTAAACCCTTGGGGCACTGTGGGTCGAAAACTGAGTAAACCTTTGATTGTTGCGGTACAAGGCTATTGTTATACCGCTGGTATCGAACTATTTCTTAATGCAGACATTGCTTTAGCAAGTGAAAATACTCAGTTTGCACAAATGGAAGTTCAACGCGGCATCTTACCTTTTGGTGGGGCAACAGCGCGGTTTACTCAAGCCGCAGGTTGGGCCAAAGCCATGCGCTATTTACTGACAGGTGACCCTTTTGATGCAAAAGCTGCCTTGGATATGAACCTAATTACAGAAATTTGCCCTGAAGGTACGGAGCTCAACCGTGCAATAGAACTTGCTGAACATATCGCTCAAGCTGCACCACTTGCTGTAAAAGCCACCCTTGCCTCTGCACGTGAAGCCATCAATGAAGGTTATGAAACTGCATTTAGCCATTTACAAAGCCATCTCCATCCGCTACTAAAAACTGAAGATGTACAAGAAGGAGTTTTTGCCATGTTGCAAAAAAGATCTCCTGTTTTTAAAGGTAAATAGGGCTTAATCAAGCAAGAAAAATAAAGAGAAAAGCAATGCAATTAGCGACTCAAACGAAAGATCAGCTTAGCCAAAATGTACAATTTCCGGCTTTAGATGGCTATCAACTCCATGGCACACGTTACTTTACGACGACACCAGCTAAAGCCAATATTGTCGTTGCTGGAGCAACGGGCGTCCCGCATGAGTTTTACCGTCGCTTTGCTGAATATATGACCCAATATGGCTATCAAATATTTAGTTTTGACTATCGAGGCGTTGGGAAATCAAGTCCAAAATCTTTAAAAGGATTTGATATGTCTTATTTAGACTGGGGACAATATGACTTAGCAGGCGCGATTGAATATTTAGCAAAAGAACCTTTACCCCTTTTAATGGTTGGTCATTCCTATGGTGGCCATGCGCTAGGGCTCTTACCTAATCATGAGAAATTATTGGCCTGCTACACCTTTGGTACAGGTGCGGGCTGGCATGGCTATATGCCACTTAAAGAGCGTTTTAAAGTTCAAGTGGTCTGGAATATCGTGTTTCCACCCATCGTTGCCGTGACAGGTTATTTGCCTTGGAGCAAATTTAATATGGGTTCTGATTTACCCCTCAATGTTTATAAACAGTGGCGTAAATGGTGTAAAAACCCTAAGTATTTTTTTGCTGATCCAGAACAACAACATTTAATTGAACAATATGCTTCTGTCAAAACCCCAATTTATGCAGTTTCTGCCCTAGATGATGATTGGGCTTTACCTACTTCTTGTCGGGCATTTATGCAGCATTATCGACAGGCTCAAGTTTCATACGTCAGTCTTCAACCTCAAGATGTTGCTATGAAAACTATTGCCCACATGGGCTATTTTAAAAAAGATGCTGAACAAATCTGGAGTAAAATCCGCACCACTTTTGATGGTTTTTTATAAACCTGTTTTATGTTTTGGATGATGTGAAATGAGACCGCAAAAACTGACTAAAGAAGATCTGCTTAAGCACTGCGCTTTGCAGTTTAAAACTTATGGATATGCAGGAACGAGCATGGACATGCTAGCAAAGGCTTGCGGCCTCACCAAAGCTTCTTTTTATTATTACTATCCAAATAAAGAGGCGCTTTTGCTTGAAGTGTTAAATGGCACTCATCAATATTTAATCCATTCTTTATTTGGAACGACTGCAAGTTCAGAACTCTCAGCCATTGAACGTTTTGAGCAAATGCATAAACGTGCTGTCCAGTTTTTTACCCAAGGCGTGAATGGTTGCCTGATTGGGGTAATTTCAATGGAGGCGGCATATGGATCACCTGAAATTTTAGCCAAAATACGTAGTATTTTTCAGGACTGGCAACTGGCTATTCAATCTATTTTTGCTTGTTGCATTGCTCAAGATCGAGCTGAGATTTTAGCAAAACAAAGTATTGCTGATTATGAAGGAGCAATCTTGATGTACCGTGTCACTCATGATGAATTTTACATCGATCAAGTCAAGCAACGAATTCTTGGATTTCTTAATTCTTAAAAAAATAAAGCCCACTTAAAGTAGGCTTTATTTTATGGCTAATCGTTATTCAACTCTCACGATTTTACCTAATTCATCGTGGTGAACGACTGTAATTTTTTGGCTACGCCCCTGCTCAATTTCATGTTCAGGTAAATCAAAATAGCGTGAATAATCATCAGTCTGTTTTGCTTTAAGTGCACTACCACCGACACGGCGCTCTGGTAGCACATGGCTCCATAACAATAAGCAAATTGCACAAGCAATTAATGCGCTAAGGCCATGTTCAAGTCCTACACCAAAGGCACTAAATAAACGGTGTACCAAATGAGTTTTTTGTAGTTCAACCAATAGCCATACAAACACGAACGGACGCCACAACAACAACCAAACCGCCCACATCATGGCTGTGCTTGTTGTAGAAGCATAGCGTTTATGCCATGGTAATTGACGGCGTAAATCAATAATCAACGAATCTGTCTTCATTTCTCTCTTTACCTAACGAAGTGCTGTGGTTTTTCCCCAGACATCAATACAGCACGATCTTTAAAATCTCATGACTCTTGCATTTCATTCTAGCGAATGCCCCGATCCGGGCTCACCCAACGTGCTCGTTTCTCATCTCCACGTCGTAAGACTTTTGGAAATGCCACAATGGTTGCTGAAATAGTGATTAGCCAAAAGACCAATGGATACCAGATCATCCAGAAATAGTTTTTTCCTAGATGCGGTTCATAACGACTATCCATCCATTTGCTTAAAGCAAACTGAATTAGACAGGTTGCCCCCAATAAAATACCGGTACCATACGGTAAAAATGGGGAGCTCACAACAGCTAATGCGGGGAGTGGTAAAATAAAATGTACCAACCACAACAAAGCCATCGCTAGCATTAAATATGACCATACTAAAGTTAAGCAAAGCTCAAACATTAAAGGCCATAAAAAATTCAATTTTGGTTTAGTGAACACATCAATATTTTTAATTAATACTTGTGCGCCACCCATTGCCCAACGTAAACGTTGTTTCCACAACCCATTGAGGGTTTCAGGCATTAAAATCCAAACCAAGGCATTCGGTTCAAACTCAATATCCCAACCTGCACGCTGTAACTTCCAAGTAATATCGATATCTTCGGTCAACATATTAGGTGACCAATAGTCGACTTGGTGAACAGCGCTTTTACGAAAAGCAGTAACTACACCCGACACGGTAAACAAGCGACCAAAGGTACGCTGTGCACGTTTAATCATACCTACGATTGAAGAAAACTCACCGACCTGAATACGCCCTAATAAAGTTGAGCGAGTACGGATACGCGGGTTTCCAGTAACAGCTGCAACCGTTGGATTTTCAAGGAAATGACGAATCATCCACTTTGCTGCATGTGGATCAAGTAAAGCATCACCATCAATACCAATTAAAAACTCGGCATCAGTCATTAAGCTTCCGGCTTGCAACCCCATGGCTTTACCTTGGTTTTGCGCCAAATGAACAACACGTAATTTTTCATGTTGTTCTGCTAAACGGTCGAGTACTTCACCTGTATTATCTGAGCTGCCATCATTAATCGCAATGACTTCAAAATGAGGGTAGTCCAGTTTTAAAGCATGGCTAATGGTTTCCTCTGCATTATCCCCTTCATTAAAACAAGGAACTAATACAGCGACTTTTGGATAACTTTCCAATGGAGCGGGTTGATCATAAGGCGGAGCCTGACGTTCTCTCCAATAGAAAATGATCGCACCCATCATCCATAAATACGACATGAATAATGGGTAATAAAAAACGAATTTTAAAGCATGCGACCATATTGCAGCAAAGATTGTCATGTTTCAGCCCCGACTACGGCACAAGACGAGATGATTTTTCAGCAAATGCTTTATGCATTACATCAACATCCGGATGATCTTTGATTGGGTCATCAGGGTAATATCCGACATGCATTACACCTTGCTGATAAAGTGAGTGAATTGTTGCTGCCATTTCAGTTGAAGGTACCTTTTCATTTTTACGCCAATCGGTTGCCTGTAATTCAAAAACGGTTTTCTTGAGGCCATTAGGATATTGTTTCACGCGATCAACCATGTCTTTATAGAACTGATCTGAGTTATCGACCTGCTCCATATAAGGCATTGCCATAATAGCTGTAAAATCATAACGCTTTAATGACTCTTCAAGCGATTGTGAATACCAGTTTTCTGCATATGGTTTTAAAGCTACCTGCGCATATAAGTTACGTGCAGTGACCAAGAACGGCTCATATTGTCTCACGTCATCAACGAGTTGCATTGCAAAATCATCTAGATATTTTGTCTTATATGCAGTCCATTTTTGCAAGTCTTGATCGTTTTCACGGATTTTTGCTAAATCTGTTGGCAAACCTTGTTTTGCATAAGCTTTTAAAGCATCAGGGCTTGCATCTTCATAATCAGATAAGGTGACATCGTCGTGGAATAAAAGTCCGTTAAACGGCGTTGATTTAGCTAAATCCTGATAAATTTCACGAATAGTTTGGCGTGCATCTGCTGAGAACGGACTTAAACGAATATAGCCCATATTAAGGTGCTCACCCGCTTTTTCCTGCTGAGTTACCACCAAGTCCTTAGAAACAGGATCAGTTTTTGGTAGTTCCCACGCCAATAACGGCATCCACGCATAAATACGGCTTACAGAAGTGCGCGTTTGAATTTGCCATGCAACACGGTTAAACAAGTCCGCACGCATAGGAATATGGCGGTTTGGGAAATAAACCATATCCGCAGAACCATTCGCATCTGGATCTGAAAATGCCTGTAAATAAACTGTATTTACACCCATGCCATTAATTCGATCTAACAAGTGTCCTAAATTACGCTCTTGTTGTTTCGGGTCTGGATCATAAATATAGTCCAAATCGATATGCATGATTTTTTGCGGACGATTGTTATCCGTTAAATTTAATTCACGGTTTTTAATTTCTTGAGCCAAATCATCAGTTGTCATTCCGCCTTCTACCAAAATACGGCTCATATTTTGTAGAGATTGTTTTGCATGGTCTGCCCCATCATCAAGTGTAATGGTCACAGGCATGCCTAAATTTTTTGCAATTTGGACAGTTTGCATATTATAGCGACCGTATGGCCAAACCATAACACGTGGCGAACGTAAGCCATGCGCTTTTAATAAGTCATTATTCTTTTTCAGGTCGCCATAGATTCGTGCCTGATATTGTTTATCGTTTTCATATGTTTGTGTTTTAACATCATAAAAACGAGTAGTTGCGGCAGGTTCAGAGTTACCTTGCGGGTTACCTGTAATACCACGATGCAAATGATAGCTATGATTCGCGATTTCGACTAAACCGCTGTCTTGCATCTCTTTAAGTTCATTCCAGCTCAAGATTTTATCGCGAGAGATTTCTTCCCCTGAAAAATCAACTTTCTGCCCTGCTTTTGGTTCTAACCATGAACCTACTACAGCCAAAACAACCGGAATTTTTTTTGCTTTAATAACAGGATATATATTTTGATAAAAAGACTGATAACCATCATCTACGGTCAATAATACTGGCTTAGTCGGTAGTGGATTTTTACCTTGATGCGCACGAATTAATTGATCAACCGTAATAAAATGAAACCCGTTTTTTTGTAGCCATTCAACGTGCTGTGTAAATTGTTGAGTAGTGACTGCATATTGAGGAATCATTGCATTTTTTGTATCAGTAACTTCATGATAGCCAATGACCGTAAGTGTTGAAGCATCGAGTTTTTGTGGTTTAGCCAATGCCATACCAGACATGCCTGTAAGGGCCAATCCAAGCGTAAGATTCAACAAAGGAGATGCAAAGCGGATAATCATGAAATAGCGTCTCAATAACAATATAGATTATTTATGTGAAATTTGAAGTTAAGACACAAACTTTCTGAAATTTGGTCTTAATATCACACTGCCCACAAATGAACAGTTTTTCAGTCAGCATTTATAATCAAATAATCTGAAAATAATCTTAAATATTCAAAAAGCTAAAATATAAATTATGAATGTATTTATATTTAAAGCTCATATAAACAAGAAAGCCCTCTCAAAGGCTTCTATTTTTCACTAGTCACGAGTTTTGACATCAAATAATTCAATTTCAAAAATTAAATTAGAATTAGCTGGAATAATCTTACCCATTTTACGTTCACCATAAGCCAAATGAGAAGGCACGATTAATTTACGTTTGCCGCCAACTTTCATTCCCATGATGCCTTGGTCCCAGCCTTTAATGACACGGCCTGTTCCAATTACGCATTCAAAATAGTTACCACGGTCAATTGAAGAGTCGAATTTAGTACCGTCTTCTAACCAACCAGTGTAGTGAGTCGTAATTAAAGCGCCTTTAACCGCCTCTTTGCCTTCACCTACTTTTAAATCGATAATTTCTAGTTCATTTGACATGGTTTACCCCTTAAATCGAATTTCTAAATAGCAACTGGTACTTAGTGTACCAATTGAATCTGTAGAATTTGTTGCGCTTTTCTATTTTACTGTAACTGCGTCCACACAACATTTGCCTGACCCTTTTCACCTAAAAGAGTCCACTCTGTGTCCATAACATTTAATTGTAGCTGCATGGTGCGTTCACAGATTTGTTCGAGCTCAGCTGTGCTTTGAGGGGCAATTTGCCAAACCTGAACGTTACTTAACGTTTTAATTTTACTGTTTCGCTTCCACCATTCTTCGACTTGTGTGCCATAAACAACAACCGCAACTGTTTTACAGCGCGAACTGGCTTTTTTGACTTTATCTTCAGATGGTAAACCCACTTCAATCCAGGTTTCTAACTGACCCGTTAAATCTTTTTGCCATAATGCTGGTTCGTCAGTTTCAAAAAGGTCTTTAGTAAACTCAAGCTCATCACTTGCAAAACGGGCAAAGGCCATCAAACGAACCATTAAACGTTCTAAAGTTTCTGAAGGATGCAAGGCAAGCGTCAGTTGGTAATCACCATAAATATGGTCATCCATATTGGCAATATTCAAGTCTGCCTTATAAATTGTTGCTTTAAGCGCCATGATTAATATGTTCCAAAATTTGGCGCTAAGGATACTCGATTTTAGGTAAAAATTTATAAAAAAACTGAGCAATCCACAACATAGTAATTGGAAATTTGCATATTCTTCCAAAACGCTCTGCTTGCTTGAGAGTTGGCCGGTTTTTTGCTTGAAAGAGAAATATTCTCCTCTTGCTAAAATTGATGACTTATGTGGCAAAAGCTTAAACGTAGTTTATTTTTACAGGTTCTTTGTGCTCTCTTTCTAGGAGTTGCAGTTGGGGCTGGTTTTCATGATTTCTCCCTATCTTTAAAGCCTTTAGGTGATGGCTTCATTTCTTTAATTAAAATGCTGATTGCACCAATTGTGTTTTGTGTCGTTGTGCTCGGCATTTATGGTGCAAATGACATAAAAAAAATGGGCAAAGTCGGTGCAAAAACCATTCTCTATTTTGAAGTGGTTACCAGTATTGCTTTAGTTTTAGGCATTATTGTGGCCTATGTATTTAAACCGGGCGTCGGCATGAATATCGATATCAGCCATTTAGATGCAAAAGATTTAAGTACCTATACCGAACGTGCACATGAAATGCACACAGGTTCGGAATTTCTGCTCAATATTATTCCAAAAACCTTCACGGCTGCTTTTGCAAACGGCGATATTTTACAAGTTTTATTAATTGCTATTTTATTTGGTGTAGCACTACTTTTAGTTCCTAAACATTTGGCAGAGCTGGTACGTCAGGCTTTGGAAGCTTTTTCTGAAGTCTTCTTTAAAATTATGGGGCTGATTATTCGTTTAGCTCCAATTGGTGTTTTTGGTTCAGTGGCCTATACCACCGCTAAATTTGGTTTAGATTCACTTCTACAATTGGGTTATTTAGTTTTACTGTTTTATGCGACCTGCATTTTATTTGTTGTTGTTGTTTTAGGTTCAATTTTAAAACTTGCCGGCCTAAACATCTTCAAATTTGTGGCTTATTTTAAAGATGAATTAGCCATTGTTTTGGGTACAGCGTCTTCTGACTCTGTTTTACCCCAAATTATGAAAAAACTCAGAAATCTGGGAATTAAAGATTCAACTGTAGGACTGGTTATTCCTACTGGTTATTCTTTTAACCTAGATGGGTTTTCAATTTATTTAACTTTAGGGGTAATTTTTATTGCGCAAGCCTGCAATATTGATTTATCTACGCATGACTTGCTGGCTATTTTGTTAGTTTCGCTCATTACTTCTAAAGGTGCACACGGCATTCCCGGCTCAGCTTTAGTTATTCTTGCAGCCACGCTTTCAGTTATTCCAAGCCTGCCTGCGATTGGTCTAGTACTTCTACTTTCTGTGGACTGGTTCATTGGCATTATTCGTGCCTGCACTAACTTAATCGGTAACTGCGTTGCGGCCGTAGTGATTGCTCACTGGGAAAAAGATATTGACCATGCTCAAGCTAAAGCCGTGCTAAATACCAAACCTTAAATCCGTTCTAGAGAACATTGAATCATCTTTTTCTCAATGTTCTCTAGTCTTCAATTCGGCAATTCAATAAATCAGTTTCAAATGCCAACCAATCGTGTTCTTGTTGGCTAATCATTTCAATCCGGTTATCGATTCCCTCTTCGCCAGACTTATAATTAAATTGCTGAGGATTAAAGTTAAAGGTTTTCCAACCTTGATCTGTATTAAAAATTCCCTTAATTCGCAGCCAGTCTTTTTGTGCACATAACACATCGAGCAAAGCATAAAACTCAAATTTCCAGCGTTTAGGCAATTTCCAACCCGCGACAATATAACCTTGTGCCGACTCGACATAATGATAAGGTAACTGCTGAATTTCTTTCACGACGTCAGTTTCAGTCATTTGTTTTTGAAGTTTAAGTAAAGGTTGAATAGAGCGCTCGGTTAAACGAGCAGCCACATCAATTTTATTTAACGCTAACTGACCATGTTCAGTTTTAATCCACCCTTGTTGATAAGGCTGATATTCTTCTTTTAATAACTCAAGCGCCTGATCATCTTCAAAAGTCATCACATCAGTATGTGAGACTACAACAATCTGAGCAGCTTTTAACTGATCTTCATAAAGGTTTTGCTTGACCCAATTTGTATCATGTAAACGACTACCATCTACAACAGTAATTAATGCTCGCATAGCTAAACTGCTTTGCCAATGCGGCTCAGTCAGTTGATCAAATAACTGAGAAGGATGTCCAAGTCCAGTCGGCTCAATAAAGAGTCGGTCTGGCTTTTGCTCACTTAATAGACGGGCTAAAGCAATATGCATAGGCAATTGACTGCTACAACACAAGCAACCACCTAATAGTTCTTTGACTGCGTATCCCTCATCTTGAGGTAAGAGTTGTTGGTCTACTCCAATTTGCCCAAACTCATTCATTAATACAGCCCAAACCTCATCTTTAGGCTTCTGGCTTAATAAATGCTGTAATAATGTGGTTTTGCCTGCCCCTAAAAAACCGGAAATAATATGGGTAGGAACAGTTTTTTGGGCAATAAATTTCACGAGTCACTCACACTAAAACGGTCTAAAGCATTTTAGGTATATCACTCTTTTTTGTCATGTAAATGATTTTTAAACTTGGCTGATGATTTTTTAATTTTTACTTAACAAACCAATAATGAGACTTACATCTCATTTAAAATCTAAATTAACTTTAGATAATTACAATTCAAACGGAATATTCTATTTATACGCATTCACAATTCATGCCAGAGTGTTAGGTTTACGTAACACAATTGGTTTTTTTTCATTCAAGAAGAAATATTTTTACACATTTTAAGGTGTATTTAAGCCGGTTAACTTTACAGATTCCGCACATAAACGGCCCGTATATTTCATATTGTTAAGATAGGCGTAATAGATTGTTAAGTTAATTGATGTAATCCCAAGCTCGGCTTAGCATGTGTCCTAGCTTAGTCATTCAGCCATACACGTTTCATGTAGGTATGAACGATTAGGTTTGATTTACTTTTTTAATGAATTTAAGGATGCCATAAAATGAAATTAGCTAAGACTTTACTTGCAACAACTTTAGCTTTAACTGCTGCTTCAACTTTCGCTGCGTCTAAACATGAACAAGCACACAGCACTGCTGGTGAAGAGAAAGTTGTTGTTTCAACTCAAGAACAAGCAAACACAGCAAATGCTGCATCTGATGCTGTAGGTTCTGCTTCTGAAGCTGCTCCTGCAACTCGTTAATTCTCTCAGCACTCTCCTCCAAGCTCAGAGATAATTTTACTGAAATGAAAAATGGATGCTGAATTTCAGTAAAGAAGAAAAGGATCGAACCATGCTGCGGTTCGATCTTTTTTTTAAGAAGATTTTTTATACATGCTACAAGATGGGTTGTGATTTTCTTGTAGACGTAAAACCTTACGGTGCTCGGCTGCTTCAAAGCGGCAACGTTTCCACTCAGTATTAAGATTTAATTGAGGCACTTCACACGGCTTACTCTGTTCATCAACGGCAACCATGGTGAAATAACAGCTATTGGTATGGCGCACTGTACGCTTCTGGATATTTTGGGCTTCAACACGTATTCCCACTTCCATTGAAGTACGGCCTACATGGTTAACACTTGCCAAGAAGGTTACCAGCTCACCCACATAAATAGGTTCTTTAAAATTCACCTTATCTACAGATAACGTCACCACGTAGCCACCCGAATAACGACTCGCACAAGCGTAAGCAACTTGATCTAGTAGTTTTAGAATCGTACCACCATGAACATTACCTGAAAAATTTGCCATATCAGGCGTCATCAAAACTGACATCGTCAATTCAGACTGATCATCAGTTGCTGTGGTTATTTCATCTAATGTAGGCATAGCTCAACTCTGTGTCTTAAAACAAGCTCAGTCAACATTATGGTTGATAATTCACAAAAAAAACATGATTAAATCCACAACATGGCATTGTATTTTTTAATATCTCTGATTGTTTTTTAAAATCTAATTTTTTAAAGCATTATTTTTAAAGTTATTTTTTATAGCTGCATCATTTATTTTAAAGTTTTATAGAACATGCTATGCCATTTTATTCCACGCTTAATGGCATAGCAGGGTCTTACAGATCACTCGCTATACTTTAGTAATAACGCCTGTCACACCATTAATAATCATATCAATGGCGATCGTTCCGATTAATAAAGCAGATAAACGTCCCACAATGTCGAAATAACGGTCGATATGCTTGGCATGTTTATAGCGTAAATGATCATGTGAAAATTTCATCAAAATCAAAATACTACAGGTTAAAAACAGCGTGAAGCCAATCACTAGCGCTGCCTCACCAATTGACATTTCAATGCCTGTAACCACAGCCGCACTAATAGTTCCGGGGCCAATCATAAATGGCATTGCAATGGTGCCAGCCAGATGTTCTGGCGCTCCACGCATTTCACCAATCGTATCGGCACCCTGAAAAACATAGCGATAGCCAATGACCAAAAAGATAAGACCTCCAAAAATCTGGAAGGCTTCAAAACGTACATTCAGATATTTACTAAAAATTGTTTCGCCGCCCCATGCAAATAGCATGAATACAACAAAAGCAATCAAGCTTCCCTGAATCAGTGCTTTATTAAACACCTTTGTTTCTGAATGGCGGATTAAGCCAATCATATAAATGCTCATTAAAAATGGATTGAGCAAAGAGAAAAATAAAGCAAAAGAATGTAGATAAGGAGAAGCCATGCATTGTCCTCTTAAGCTTGTGGATCTGGGAACAAAGGTCGGTTCCCTGGGCTAATACGATTAATATGTAAGAACGTCATATGTCTTTCATATTTATCTAAAATGTCATTAATAACCTGTTCCTTACCGTAACCAACGAGGTCGTTATCTTGAGAGCCATCATAAAGATAGGTTTCAAGTCGGTAATAGAACTGTTTACCCCGTTTCACACGTTGACTGAAATTCGGTGCGCTATAGCGTACAGGCCAGATCTGGTAAACAAAGTTTTGTTCTTCTTCCAAATGAATAGTGAAGTCGAGATGGTAAAGCGTGTCTTCATCTTCGAGTAGCGTTTGCTGCACATCCACATTCATTCCCTGCTTAATAAGCTCACCAGCAACGGCCTGAACAGCCGGTAGACAAACTGTATCTAGCATGCGTTGGGTTTCAGTGGTTCCCGGATGATGCATGACTCGAGTTAAACGCTGTTTCCAGTTCAGAATATCAACGTTCCCTACCACGGGAGCTGCATTCATACTTCGACTGGCTTGCCGGTAATCTTCAAGCCTTAGCGATTTATAAAGTCCGGCCATCACAAGGAACATCACGAAGCTAAACGGCAAACCCATAATGATGGTTGCGTTTTGCAAAGCGGTAATTCCGTTGCTCATGAGCATTGCTAAGGTGAGCAAACCAATTGCAACTGCCCAAAACACACTTAACCAACGCGGCGCATCATTATCAATATTAGTAAGTTTAGTCGTGAAGTTACCTAAAACCAGCGCTCCCGAGTCGGCAGAAGTCACGTAAAACAAAAGCCCTGTTACGGTGGCAATTGAAGCAATAAAGGTAAAGCCCGGATATTGGGCTAACAGGTCATAAAAACCATGAGCCGGATTTGCCAACACAGTCGCTGCTAAGGTCTGGTTTCCTTCAAAAATAACGCTGTGCAGTGCGCTATTACCAAAAATGGATAACCATGTGAGTGTAAATAGAAGTGGAATAATTAAGGTACCGCACACAAACTCACGAATGGTACGCCCTCTTGAAATACGTGCCAGAAAGAGTCCAACAAATGGAGACCAAGCAATCCACCACGCCCAGAAGAAAAAAGTCCAACTACTCATCCACTCTTTAGGCTGTTCGAAAGCAAAACTTTGTAATGCTAAAGCTGGGAACCGAGTTAAATAATCGCCAATATTTTGAACAAGGGCATTGAGTAAAAACTCAGTATTTCCTAAAAATAAAATAAACAGCAATAACCCGACCGAAACATAAATATTGATTTCAGATAAAATCCGCAGGCCTTTATTGACCCCAGATGTCACCGAAATAATACTAATACCGACCGCGACAGCAATCAGGATAAATTGCATCCAGATATTTTCTGGTACTCCCAATAACACATGTAGGCCATAATTCAGCTGTACCACCCCAATCCCGCAGGTCGTTGCAATACCAAAAATTGTCCCGATGACGGCAGCCGTATCAACACTATGCCCAATTGCCCCATTAATTCTGTTCCCGAAAATTGGGTAAAGTGCAGAACGAATGGTAAGTGGTAAGTTATAACGATAGCTAAAGTATCCCAATGACATGCCAATCAAGGCATACATACACCAACCCGTTAAACCATAGTGAAACAGTGTCCAAACCATACTTTGGCGCGCGGCTTCGTAAGTTTGACCAGCTCCGACTGGCGGTTGCATATAATGAGATAATGGTTCAGCGACCGAGAAGAACATCAGATCGATACCGATGCCAGCCGAAAACAGCATCGCAGACCAACTGAGTACACTAAACTCAGGCTTTGAATGCTTTGGTCCTAATTTAATACTGCCATATCTTGAACAGGCAATAAAAATCACGAAAACCATATATAGCGTTGCGGCAAGCAAATAATACCAACCAAAGGTTGACGTTACCCACTGAAGTACGGTGTTCATCACTTGGTTTGCAAAATCGTTGAACAAAAACGTGACGAGCGAAAAAATTAAAATAAGTACAGCTGAAAAATAAAAAACCACACGGTTGAGCGGGTCTTTTTTAGATTTAGATAATGTTAAATCATCAACTGCTCTTGGATTATCTGTTGCCATACAATCCTCAAGGAATAAAATAAAAACAAATATTTAATTTCGTCTTTTCACTCTTATTTAAAACAATGAAAAGACGACTTTAAACGCAAAAAAATAATATATAGATGTGATCGGTTAAGGTTATAAAACCTCAGTCACTTTATTCTGGTCACAATTCGACGGAACCGAAATGTCTTTTGAAACAGCTAACTGCTTTTTCACTAATTGAGGGTCAAAATCATCTTGCTTTAACGCTTTGGCTAAGCCAAACATATAAAGCAAAATAATGACTGAAAATGGTAAACCACATAACACCACAGCGCTTTGCATGGAGTTAAAACTACCGGCTAGTAACAAGCCAATACTTACAATGGTAATTACCACAGACCAAAAGACGCGTAACCAGATCGGTGAATCACTATCATTGGTGCCCCCTTTTGAGGACAAATTAGCGATCATTAGTGTACCAGAGCCAACTGGTGTCAAAAATAAAACGAAACAAATTACAACAACAATGCCAGCAACATAAGGATTAAATGGCAGATATTCGAGTAACTTAAATAAAGATAATGCCGGATCAGTTAAGACCATATCACCCAAAACTTTCTGTTTTTGGTTCAAGATAAAGTAAATTGCCGTATTTCCAAAAACCGAGATCCAAGCCAGCGTAAAGCCTAATGGAATCAGGCATACACCCAGAATAACTTCTCGAATTGTACGTCCTTTTGAAATACGGGCAATAAACATCCCTACAAAAGGTGCCCAAGCAATCCACCATGCCCAATAAAATACTGTCCACGAACCTAACCAACCACTTGCCTTCTGGTTGTATAAATACATATCAAAGCTTTTACCAATAAAATTGCTTAGATAATCACCCGTATTTTGCACAAGACCATTTAATAAATGATTTGTAGGACCTGTTAAAAATACAAATAAAAGTAAGGCATACAGTAGACGTAAATTAATACGAGATAACCATGCCAGACCTTTTTCGATGCCGACCACTGTCGTAATCGTGGCAACAAACATCATGACCAGAACGGCAGTAATTAAGGTCACAGAGTTATCAGGAATTTGAGGAAGTAAATAGCAAATGCCAGATACGAGTACCAAAGCACCAATTCCTAAATTGGTGACCAAGGAAATAACTGTTGCTAAAATCCCAAAACCATCAACAAAATCTCCCACCAAGCCATGAACACGCTCTCCAAAAATTGGATAAAGCGCTGAACGTAATGCTAAGGGCAGGTCTTGTCTAAAAGCGAAGTAACCTAGAGTGACTCCAAGCAATGCATAGAGTACCCAGCCATGAATACCCCAATGCAAAAAGCTATAGGTCATGGCATTTCGGGCAGCTTGAATGGTTCCGGCCTCACCTTCTGGTGGTCTCAAGAAGTGATCAACAGGTTCGGCAACACCATAGTAAAGTAACGCAATCCCAATACCTGCCGAGAACAACATTGAAGTCCAAGCCAGATAACTAAACTCAGGTTTGTCGTCGTCTTTTCCTAATGGAATCTGCCCTACTTTTGAAAAAGCGAGCCAAGCGACAAAGCCCAAACACAGCACAATAACCAGCATGTAATACCACCCAAAAAAGTGATTTACCTGCTCTTGTATATAGGTCAACCAAAATTGACTCTGCTCTGGAAACAGCACAAAAAGTAGGCCAAAAATGCCAATACTGATGGCTGAACTCCAAAATACAAAACGATTTAACCGAATATGGTCTGAAGAATATTTATCACTTTTCAACACCATCTTATTGCTCCTTGCAATCGGTGTATTTTCTCAAAATAACGTGATAAGTAATGTACTTATGCGCATCATCCTATCCTTAAGAACTTTTGATTTTAGCGCTTTATTCCTCGTGCTAATCTTCAAAAATTCATTGATTTTTACATATCATACTTGTTATTGATTGAACGTTCAA
>NZ_JRVL01000142.1:0-487 GCF_054823985.1 Acinetobacter sp. GN11
TATGTATATTTAATCTCATCAAAAATAATTTTTAAATATGAGTTATTTCATGCTTCTAAAATCTTGCTTTTATACCCACCATATCCACAACAATAGAAATTGAATTTCTTTTAAGACTAAATTAGTGATAACTCAGTTTTTGCCTCATCATCTTTTGAGGCACACTTATTTTTCCAATAAAGTTAGTTAGCCATAAAATGCACTCATCGCGGTGTTCAAAGTGAGGAATCAAACTCAGATCAATTTTTATATCTCTATCTGCCAAAGGTAGACTCAGACAATATTCAAAGTCGATCGACTTATATTTTAACCTCAGATCCTTTTCGTCGGCCTGTTTTTTGATTTCAGCCATAATGCGGTTAAGGTTAACAATCAAATCATTTGAAACTTGGTTATTTTCATAGACACGGTCATAGACATTCTCAGCAACGTCTATATATTTTATAAGCTCTGCATTTTCATTCATCTTATTCACACTCTCTTTTTT
>NZ_JRVL01000143.1:0-4040 GCF_054823985.1 Acinetobacter sp. GN11
CGCAATCGGCTTCTGGATTGGACAATTCCAGTTTGGAAAATTTCAATTTGGCGGAGTCGCAGGCTCCTTACTTGTCGCAGTTGTTTTAAGTCTTATTGGCGTACCTGTCGATAATGGCGTTAAAGCAATTTTATTTGCCCTTTTCATTTACGCGGTAGGCTTTGAAAGTGGCCCTCAGTTTTTTAAATCGCTTGGGCCACAGTCCATAAAAGAAATTCTTTTAGCAGTATTTATGGCAGTGTGTGGTTTAGTCACTGTTTTAGTCATGGCTAAAATTTTTCATCTCGATAAAGGCTTGGCTGCGGGTCTCGCTGCGGGTGGCATGACTCAATCAGCCATTATTGGGACTGCTGGAGATGCCATTTCTAGACTCGATCTCCCACTCGCAGAAATTCAAAGACTTCAAGCCAATGTCGCGATTGGCTATGCAGTGACCTACATTTTTGGTTCATTGGGAGCGATCATTGTTTGTGTGAATATCTTGCCTAAATTTATGGGTAAAGAAATCCACGACGATGCTTTAAAAGCTCAAAGTGAACGACTCAAAGGTGCTTTCGAGCTAGCACCCGGTCAAGAACTTGCGATGCCCGAAATTGTTGGCCGTATTTATAAAGTCAAACAAGCCAATGGACACACGATTGCGGAAATTGAAGCAAAACAGCCGAGTATTACGATTGAACGGTTGAAACGTAAAGATCAGTTTATTGATGTTGCACCCGAGCTAACCTTACAAACTGATGATGTCGTATTACTGGTTGGGCGCCGTGCCAATGTGGTTTCAGTTGCCGAGCAAATCGGAAGCGAATTACAGTCATCGCAAGGTATGGAAATGATTATGGATACCAGCGATGTCATCCTAAGAAATTCTAAATACATTAACCGTACCTTAGGAGATATTAAGGCGAATACGCCTGCGTATTTAAAGCACGGTATTTATGTACTTGCGATTAAACGTAAGGATGAGCCACAACCTTTAAGTGACGACACCGTTTTACGCCAAGGTGATGTGGTCACCGTCTACGGTACAAAAAGTGACCTCGATCGTTTAGTGAAAGAAGCTGGTAAAGCCCTACCTGAAAGCTTAAAAACGGACTGGATTTTCCATGGTGCAGGCCTTGTAGTCGGTTTAGTGATTGGTCTATTTGTGATTCGTTTAGGTGATGTGCCCTTAACTCTGGGTGCAGGTGGCGGAGCTTTACTATCAGGTTTGCTCTTTGGCTGGATTCGAAGCAGAAATCAGGTACATGGCAATATGCCGCTAGCGGCTTCACAGCTTCTGAAAGATTTGGGACTTGCGGGCTTCGTTGCTGCCGTCGGCTTACAATCAGGTTTACAAGCCATTCAAACCATTAAAGAAAGTGGCCTTTCACTCTTTATGATCGGGGTTGTCGTAACACTGGTGCCTCTACTGCTTTCCATGCTCTTTGCTCGTTATGTTCTGCGTTATAACAACGTTGCAGTAATGGCAGGTGCACTATCTGGTTCACGCAGTGCAAACCCTGCATTTGGTGCAATTTTAGACAAAGCAGGAAACTCGATTCCGACCGTTCCTTTTGCAATCACCTATGCCTTGGCGAATGTGTTCTTGACCTTACTCGGACCACTCATCATAGGCTTGGCCTGATTTTATACATTGAATTAGAAAGTTTATTCATCTCACTATAATTAAGGAGACGTCCCATGGGGAAAGTCGATTATTCTAAATATGCAAAACTCAGCCCATTTGAACTAAAAGATAATTTAATAGAATTAGCTCAAAGCAGAACTGACAGAATGATGTTAAATGCTGGGCGAGGTAATCCAAACTTTCTCGCAACCGTTCCTCGTAGAGCATTCTTTCAATTGGGTTTGTTTTCGGCGACCGAATCTGAGTTTTCATTTTCTTACATGCCAGAAGGTCTAGGTGGCTTCCCTCGCCCCGTTGGACTCCAGTCACGATTTGATAATTTTATTTTGGAAAACCGTGACAAACCCGGCGTCGTCTTTTTAGGCAAAGCCGTGTCTTATGTGCGAGATCAGTTAGGTTTAGACCCAGATCTTTTTCTGCTTGAAATGGTTGAAGGTATTTTAGGGTGTAACTATCCGGTGCCAGACCGTATGCTCAGAGTGAGTGAAACGATTATTAAAGAGTACGTCTTACGAGAAATGGGCGTACAAGGCATGCAGAAAAAAGATTTAGACTTGTTTGCGGTCGAAGGCGGAACAGCAGCAATGGCCTATATCTTTAACTCATTAAAAGAAAATAAAATTATTAAAAACGGTGACCGTATTGCAATTGGTAGCCCAATTTTTACGCCATATCTGGAAATTCCAAAACTCAACGATTATCAACTTGAAGAAGTACTCATTGAGGCCGACCCTAAACTCGGTTGGCAATATCCAGAATCGGAACTCAGAAAGTTAGAAGATCCATCGATTAAAGCCTTCTTTTTAGTGAATCCAAGTAATCCGCCATCTGTAAAAATGAGTGATGAAGGGCTTGCGATTTTGGAAGATATCGTTAAAAAACGCCCTGATCTGATTATTTTAACAGATGACGTTTACGGTACTTTTGCCGATAACTTCAAATCGCTTTTCGCAATCTGTCCAGATAATACAATTTTAGTTTATTCATTCTCTAAATACTTCGGTGCGACTGGTTGGCGACTTGGTGTCATTGCACTTTCAAATAACAATGTGCTTGATAAACAAATTGCGAATTTATCGAAAAAAGAGAAGAAAGAACTTGAAGAGCGCTATTCATCTTTAACGACTGACCCTGCAAGCATTAAATTTATTGATCGCTTAGTTGCAGATAGCCGTAATGTTGCTTTGAACCATACTGCTGGTCTGTCTACACCACAGCAAGTTCAAATGGTTTTATTTGCATTGTTTAATCTGATGGACTCACGCCAAAGCTATAAAAAAGCAGTCAAGTCTGTTGTACGTGAACGTGATGCAGCACTTTATCGACAACTTGGTGTCGATGTTCCAACCGATCCAAATGCCGTGGACTACTACACACTAGTCAACCTTGAAAATACCTCACGTACTCTCTATGGAGATGAGTTTGCGGACTGGGTAATGAAAAATAAAAATCCGACCGAACTTTTATTTAGAGTAGCTGATGAAACAGGTGTGGTTTTATTACCGGGCTCTGGCTTCGGGGTCCAGCACCCTTCTGCCCGTGCATCATTAGCTAACCTAAATGAATATCAATATGCTGCTATTGGTGACTCTTTAAGACGCTTTGCGGATGAAGCTTATGCAGAGTATTTAAAAACCAAGAAAGGAAAATAAGCACCTATATAAAGTGAGGCTCTAGTAGCCTCACTTTTAATGAGCTAGACCTAAGACACCATAGTTAAAAAATAATTTAGTAATCTATCTCGGTCATCTACCTGATTTTCTCCTAAAAGCTGAACCATAGCGCCATCAATCACAAATAAAAACAGGTGCGCATCTTCAATTGAGGCCGTAACTTTTAACGTTAAAAGTAGTTTATAAATTTCTTGAATTAGCCAATTTCGATAGTCAATTACGACCTTATAGGCGGTTGGATAAAGCTTTTCAATTTCAAAAATTGCTTTAAATGGCAAATGGTAAAAGCCTTCTAAATCTGCATGTAAATAGAAAATTTTCTTGAGCTTATCGAACAACATGAGTTCACGGTATGAATGGATAATTGAAAATACCTCGTCTTTTAATGCATCTTTTTGAAAAGTTAGGCTCATCTCGATGAGCTTTTCTTTGGAGTGAAAATCATTATAAAAAGTGGATTTTGAAATTCTGGCTTCAGCAATAATTCGGTCGACACCGACATTATGAAAACCATGTTGATTAAATAGATCTCTTGCCGCGTGGAGCACTCTTAATGCTCTAAATGAATTTTCTAAATTTGGCATAAATATTCTGCTCAAAGATAATTTTTTGTTGTATATAAAAGAGATAGAAAGGCCTTCACTCTTAAAATGAGTACTAAAAACAGGCATGCGAAAGCTGCACAAAAAGGATGCGCTAACCTATCTCAAGCTTTATTGTTGATATGATTTTTTAGTCGT
>NZ_JRVL01000144.1:0-12534 GCF_054823985.1 Acinetobacter sp. GN11
TAACACGATGGAAGCATTTACTTTGGCAAGTTCACTCTGTGTGATTCTCTTTATTAGCGTATGGCTTCTGATCATGGCGTGCTATTTACGTTATCGTAAAACTCGTCCTGAGCTTCACGCAGCATCAACCTTTAAAATGCCGGGTGGCGTTTTGATGGCGTATGTTGTCATAGCATTCTTCTTGTTCACTTTGGTGATTTTGGCACTCGAGTCAGATACCTTAAAAGCATTATATGTCAGTCCATTATGGCTAGTTGTTTTAGGCGTTAGCTATCATGTGTTTTATAAACCGCGCATGAAAAAACTAGGCCAAGAAAGTTTTGATTAATTATTCATAATTTTAAAAAAGCCAATCATCCGTGATTGGCTTTTTTATTTACACTCTCTAATCAACCAACAAATGCTGATATTTATCGGCTTGTTTACGCAAATAATCCCAGACGAGTTTAATGCGCGGTTCATGCTGTAAATCAACAAAAGTCAGCATCCAGAAGGTATGTGTAAAGCGAACTTGCTGCTCTAAAACGACTTCAAGTTCTGGCTTATCATCTGCCAAAAACTTAGGCAAAATCGCAAGACCTGCACCAGCACTCACCGCAATTTGTTGCGCCAAAATACTGCTGCTACGAAAGTTGGCATTAAGCTTTAGGGGTAAACGTTCTAAACAGTACAACTCAGGGCTATAGACCAGATCATCAATATAGTTTACAAAGCGATGTTGGGTTAAATCTTCTAAACCACGAATGGGTGGGTTTTGAGCCAGATAGTTTTGGCTGCCATAAATTTTTAAGCAATAGTCTGATAACCGAGTAATGATGTAGGGTCCAGAGGTTGGACGATCAATCGACACCACAATGTCTGCTTCACGGTGGGAGAGCTTAATCATTTTCGGCACTGGAATCAGGTCGATGGTGAGCAGTGGATATTGAATAGAGAACTCAGCCAGTAAACGGGCTAAAAACGCAGTGCCAAAGCCTTCTGGTGTGCCAATTCGCACACGACCTTGCAAAGGTTGATGTGGTTTTTCAATTTGTAAGAAAGCTTGTTCCATTTGCTCAACTCGAGGAACAAGTGCCATTCCTTCGAGTGTCAACTCATAACCAGTCGCTTCACGCTTAAACAGCGTTGTACCTAAAGCGAGTTCTAGGGCCTGAATCCGTCTAGCCACGGTACTGTGTTCGACACCAATAATCCGCGCAGCGTTGGTCAAGGTTTTAGTCCGCGCTAAAACCAGAAAAAAATGTAGATGATCCCAATCCACTTTCATTTTTGTTGTCATCCTTGTGCATATTTGCACAACAATCGTGCATGAATTTCCGTTGGTGGTCAAAGTTTTCTTTGCTAGTCTCAATTGAAACTGGAATAAAGAAAATACGATCTAAAAGTATTTTCCAATAATTGAACACAATAAAAATATGGCCTACGGAGAGGTTATGAACACAATCCAAAAAATCGAATTGGAAACCGCTAAATTACTCATTAACGGAAATTTTATCGAATCTGAAACACAGGAATGGCAAGATATTGTTAACCCTGCGACTCAGGAAGTGATTGGTCGTGTACCATTTGCAACGGTTAAAGAAGTTGATGCTGCTATTCAAGCTGCACAAGATGCTTTTGCTTCTTGGCGCCAAACCCCAATTCAAGCACGTATGCGCATCATGCTTAAACTGCAAGATTTGATTCGTGCCAACATGAAGGACATTGCGCAAGTACTGACGGCTGAACAAGGCAAAACCTTGGCAGATGCTGAAGGTGATATTCAGCGTGGTTTAGAAGTGGTTGAACATGCTTGTTCAATCGGCACCTTACAAATGGGTGAATATGTCGAGGGTCTGGCACGTGGTGTAGACACGTATACCTTACAGCAACCTTTGGGTGTGTGTGCTGGCATTACGCCGTTTAACTTTCCAGCGATGATTCCACTGTGGATGTTCCCAATGGCGATCGTTTGCGGGAATACCTTCGTTTTAAAACCATCAGAACAAGACCCGTTATCGACCATGATGCTGGTTGAGCTTGCGATTCAAGCAGGCGTTCCAGTAGGTGTGCTCAACGTTGTGCATGGCGGTAAAGAAGTGGTTGACCGTCTGTGTACACATAAAGACATTAAAGCGATTTCATTTGTGGGTTCAACTGCTGTTGGAACACATGTTTATAATCTTGCAGGGCAACATGGTAAACGTGTGCAGTCAATGATGGGTGCAAAAAACCATGTGGCTGTTATGCCAGATGCCAATAAAGAGCAAACCTTAAATGCGTTGGTCGGTGCAGCATTTGGTGCAGCGGGGCAACGTTGTATGGCATTGTCTGTTGCAGTAATGGTGGGTGAAAGCAAACAGTGGATTCAAGAATTAGTCGAAAAAGCGAAAACTTTAAAAGTGAATGCAGGGCATGAGCCGAATACTGACATTGGCCCAGTCATTTCAAAACGTGCCAAAGCGCGTGTGCTTGATTTAATTAATAGCGGTGTTGAGCAAGGTGCAGAGTTGCTACTCGATGGCCGTGATGTTCAAGTTCAAGGCTATGAATCGGGCAACTTTGTAGGCGCAACGATTTTTAGCGGCGTAAATACCGATATGCGTATTTATAAAGAAGAAGTCTTTGGGCCTGTACTTTCCATTATTTGCGTAGACACACTTGAGGAAGCGATTGCTCTTATCAATGCCAACCCATTTGGTAACGGTGTAGGTCTATTCACACAAAGTGGCGCGATTGCACGTACTTTCCAAAACTTAATTGATGTGGGTCAAGTGGGTATCAATATTCCAATTCCTGTGCCAGTGCCTTTCTTTAGTTTTACCGGTTCAAGAGGTTCAAAACTTGGTGATTTGGGACCATACGGCAAACAAGCTGTGCAGTTCTATACCCAAACTAAAACCATTACCAGTCGCTGGTTTGAAGATAGCCATGAAGTTGGTGCAGTAAATACAACCATTAGTTTACGTTAAGGGGATCACGGATGAATATCGCCTTTATCGGCCTAGGCAATATGGGCGGCAGAATGGCCCATAATCTACTTAAAGCCGGATTCAATGTTTATGGTTATGACCTCAGTGAAGTTGCTATTCAGCACTTTGCCGAGGCAGGTGGTGTGGTCTGCGACAGTCCGCAGGCAGCAGCGAAACAAGCTGATGTGGTCATTAGCATGCTGCCTGCGGCAAAACATGTTAAAGAAGTTTACTTGGGTGAAAATGGTGTTTTAGAAGTGCTAAAAGCAGGTAGCTTATGCATTGATAGCAGTACCATTGACCCGCAAACCATTAAAGACATTGCCACTGTTGCACATAGCAAAAATATTAAAATCTGTGATGCACCAGTTTCTGGCGGAACCATTGGTGCTCAAGCAGGAACTCTAACCTTCATGGTGGGTGCCGATGAGCAAACTTTTAATGAAGTGAAACCTGTACTTAGCCACATGGGCAAAAATATTGTTCATTGTGGTGATGTCGGTGCAGGTCAAATTGCCAAAATTTGCAATAACCTCATCTTGGGTATTTCAATGGCTGCTGTTGCAGAAGGTATGGCGCTGGGCGTGAAACTCGGCATCGATCCACAAGCATTGGCAGGCGTCATTAACACCTCAAGCGGTCGTTGCTGGAGTTCGGATGTGTGTAACCCATGGCCGCATATTAATGAAAATGCGCCAGCATCTCGAGGCTACCAAGACGGCTTTGCGACTCAGCTGATGCTAAAAGATTTAGGACTCGCTGTAGAAGCCGCGGGCCAAGTCAAACAGCCAGTCGTATTAGGTGGCATGGTGCAGCAGCTCTATCAGCAAATGTGCATGCGCGGTAATGCCAATCTCGATTTTTCGAGCATTATTCAGCAATACCTGCCACAAGAGGCATAACGGTAAAGCCAAAGGATGGCTTTAAACACATAAAACCCTGTCGTGAATAACAACAAATCCGGACTGAGGGAAAAGATATGATGGATTATCAAAATGCTGCACAGACTTTCGATTTGGAAAGCACTGCAAAACAAATGTTATCAGGTTCAGTTGATGCCTTAAATGCTTGTTATGAATGCTGTGATCGACATGCAGATGGCGACAAAATTGCGCTGTATTGGCAAGGAAAAGACGGACGAAAAGAGCAATATACCTTCCGTGAATTAAAAGAGTGGTCGAGTCAGTTTGCCAACTTTTTAAAATCACAAGGGGTGAAAGTAGGCGACCGTATTTCAGGGTTATTACCGAGAACACCTGAACTGATCGTGACTATTTTTGCAGCTTGGCGCATAGGTGCAGTCTATCAACCCCTATTTACTGCATTTGGTCCAAAAGCGATTGAGCACCGTATTCAGCTTGCACAAAGTAAGCTAGTGGTGACGGATGTAGGTAATCGTAGCAAGCTTGATGAAATTGAGAATTGCCCTGCAATTGTGACGGTGGCCGACACACAAGGTACTCCACTTAAAGCAGGTGATTTTAACTTTTGGAATGAAGTGAAGCAGCAGTCCGATCAATGTGATTTGGTTATGCGCAGCATCCAAGATCCTTTTCTGCTCATGTTTACTTCAGGCACTACAGGACCCGCGAAACCATTGGAAGTGCCATTAAAAGCACTGATTGCCTTTGGTCGATATATGCAAGATGCCATTGGTTTAACTGAAGAAGACTCGTTTTGGAATATTGCCGATCCGGGTTGGGCGTATGGTCTGTATTATGCGATTACTGGGCCGTTATTCTTGGGTCACTCTACTTTGTTCTATGAGGGTGGTTTCAGCACAGATAGCCTATGCCAAATTGTGAAAGATTATAAAATTAACAACTTGGCAGGTGCACCAACTGCTTACCGCATGATGATGGCAGCTGACCCAGCGCAAATGGCGCCGTTAAGAGGCCAGTTCCGTGTGGTGAGTAGTGCAGGTGAGCCGCTGAATCCAGAAGTAATTCGCTGGTTTAAACAAGTGCTTGATGCTCCGATTTATGATCACTATGGACAAACTGAAGTGGGTATGGTGGTGTGTAATCATCATGGTTTAAAACATGAAATTCATGCCGGTTCAGCAGGTTTCCCAAGTCCGGGCTACCGTGTTGCGATTGTCGATGAACAAGGTGAAGAACTTCCGCCAGACACACCGGGAATTTTAGCGGTTGACATTAGCGAGTCTCCAATGATGTGGTTCGGCGGCTATAAAGAAAGCCGAAAATCGCCTTTCGTGGGTCATTACTATTTAACTGGCGACACTGCCGAGTTACATGCTGATGGCAGCATGAGCTTTGTTGGTCGTAGTGATGATGTAATCACCACATCGGGTTACCGGATTGGGCCTTTCGATGTGGAAAGTGCCTTACTCGAACATGACGCAGTGATTGAAGCAGCTGTGATTGGTGTGCCTGACCCAGACCGTACCGAAGTGGTTAAGGCATTTGTGATTTTAGCTACGGATGCTCAACCTTCAGATGCACTTGCTGAACAACTTAGCCAATTTGTTAAAAGACGACTTTCTGCACATGCGTACCCTCGTTTAGTTGAATTTGTGAGTGAATTACCTAAAACTCCAAGTGGCAAAATTCAGCGCTTTTTATTGCGTAATCAAGAAATTGCTAAACAACAAGCTAAAGCAGGAAGGAAATAATAATGCAATTTACCGAAGAACAATTACTCATTCGTGATATGGCGAAAAGTTTCGCCCAAGAACAAATTAAGCCTAATGCCAGCGATTGGGATCGAGACGGGACATTCCCGAAAGATACCTTAGCTCAAATGGGGCAACTCGGTTTTATGGGTATGCTTGTTTCAGAGCAATGGGGCGGTTCAGACACGGGTAATTTAGCCTATGTACTAGCTCTCGAAGAAGTTGCGGCAGCAGATGGCGCAACCTCAACCATTATGAGCGTACATAACTCGGTTGGCTGTGTGCCTATTTTAAAATTTGGTACCGATGAGCAAAAAGAGCGTTTTTTAAAACCTTTGGCGCAAGGTGAAATGATCGGTGCTTTTGCTTTAACCGAACCACATACGGGGTCAGATGCGGCAGCTCTTAAAACTCGTGCGGTCAAAGATGGTGATGATTACATTTTAAATGGTGCCAAGCAGTTTATTACCTCTGGTGATAATGCCGGTGTCATTATTGTGTTTGCAGTGACCGACCCGAGCGAAGGTAAAAAAGGGATTAGTGCCTTTTTAGTCCCACGCGATACACCGGGTTACGAAGTGATTCGTGTTGAAGAAAAACTAGGCCTGCATGCGTCAGATACCTGCCAGATTGCACTGACAGATGTACGCATCCATAAAAGCCTCATGCTGGGTAAAGAAGGCGAAGGTTTAAAAATTGCACTTGCCAATTTAGAAGGTGGACGTATTGGTATTGCTGCACAAGCAGTTGGTCTAGCACGTGCGGCGCTTGAAGAAGCGACTCGCTATGCCAAAGAACGTATTACTTTTGGAAAACCGATTTTTGAGCATCAAGCTATCGCTTTTCGCCTTGCTAGTATGGCAACCGAAATTGAAGCTGCCAGACAACTTGTTCACTACGCTGCACGTTTAAAAGAAGCAGGGCAACCGTGTCTCAATGAAGCTTCAATGGCCAAACTATTTGCTTCAGAAATGACTGAACGTGTGTGTTCGAACGCACTACAAGTGTTTGGTGGTTATGGCTATCTTAAAGACTTCCCGATTGAGCGCATCTATCGTGATGCCCGTATTTGTCAAATTTACGAAGGCACAAGTGATATCCAACGTTTAGTGATTGCGCGTAGTCTATAAAACCAGAACAAGGAATAAATAATGCAGTGGCAAAGTATTTTATTAGAAAAGCGTAGTGGGGTTGGACTGATTACATTAAATCGCCCTCAAGCGCTCAATGCTTTAAACAGCGAATTAATTAGTGAAATTAATCAGGCATTAGATCAGCTCGAAAAAGACCGCGAAATTGGTTGCATGGTATTGGCAGGTTCTGAAAAAGCTTTTGCCGCAGGCGCAGACATTAAAGAAATGGCTGATTTGGCATTTCCTGATATTTATTTTGATGACTTTTTTCATCTTGCAGACCGTATTGCACAGCGCCGTAAACCTCTAATTGCTGCGGTGAGCGGCTATGCGTTAGGTGGTGGCTGTGAATTGGCGCTTATGTGTGACTTTATATATTGTGCTGACAACGCCAAGTTTGGCTTACCTGAAGTCACCTTGGGTGTAATTCCGGGTATTGGTGGTACGCAACGCTTAACCCATGCAATTGGTAAAGCCAAAGCAATGGAAATGTGTTTTACGGCTCGTCAAATGGGCGCTGTAGAAGCAGAGCAAAGTGGTTTAATCGCACGTGTGTTTAGCAAAGAAGAATTACTTGAACAAACCTTGCAAGCAGCTGAAAAAATTGCGGCACGATCTTTAACCGCAAATATGATGCTTAAAGAAACCATCAACCGAGCTTTTGAAGTAAATCTGACTGAAGGCTTGCGTTTTGAAAGACGTATGTTCCATTCAATATTTGCAACATTTGACCAAAAAGAAGGAATGCAGGCTTTCGTTGAAAAACGCCAGCCAAATTTTAAAAATCAATAAGAGATCAATAAAATGAATACAGAAAATCACTTAATGATTGAGCGACAAGGTAAGCTCGGCGTGATTACCTTAGACCGTGTGACTCATCTCAATGCATTGTCGCTAGATATGATTAAAAGTATTGGTGCCCAATTGGAACTGTGGCGAAATGATGCTGCTGTTCAAGCAGTTTTAATCAAATCAAATAGCCCAAAAGCCTTCTGTGCAGGTGGAGATGTCCGCTATCTCTACAACAGTTATAAAAATGGCACGGCCGATTACAAAGGCTACTTTAGTGCCGAATATAAAATGCTGACCACGCTGCGTGAATATGGAAAGCCAGTTATCGTTGTGCTTGATGGCTATGTGTTAGGTGGTGGTTTTGGTTTAGCTCAGGCTTGTCATATTGTCGTGAGCAGTGAAAAGTCTAGATTTGCCATGCCTGAAACTGCCATTGGTTTTTTCCCAGACGTTGGAGCAACACACTTCCTGTCTCGACTTGATGATATCGGCGTTTATATGGCAATTACGGGTGAGCAGATCAGCAGTAGCGATGCACTCTATCTCGATTTAATTGACTACCATGTGCCAAGCGAGCAGTTACAAACATTGCAAGAAGCACTTGTTGATACGCCAAGTTTAACTAAAGAAGGAATTGAGCAAATCATTACTCAATTTATTACTCGTCCTGCCGAAAGTGAGCTCAAACAATTGGCGGAAGGCATTCGTAAACACTTCGGATATCAGCATTTAGATGAAATCGAGCAAAGTCTTGAAAATGAAAAAGATGAAAGCTTAAAAACTTGGGCAAGTAAGATGCTCAGTATTTTGCAGCAGCGCTCATTTATTGCCAAACAAACCAGTTTGAAATTACAACATTTAGGCCGTGGGCTTTCTTTACCGCAGTGTATGCAGCTTGAACGTGATTTACAGGATATCTGGTTTGAGCATGGTGATTTTATTGAAGGTGTTCGTGCACTCATTGTCGATAAAGACAAACAACCACAGTGGCAAGAACGTAATTCGAAGTTTGAGCCAATTTTAGAAAAGCTAAGCTAAACGGCACTACAACAATATAAAAGCTTAAGGAGATAAAGCGAGACCTGAAAATGCTTATGGTCAGGGCTGGTCATAAGCATAAAAAAGATAAAACAAGAAAATCTAAAAGGGAAATTACGATGCAAACAGTACATGGAAACGGTTCAAATACTAAAAAGTCGTCACATCGATTAGCAGGCATCTCTAGCATGGTCGGCACCACCATTGAGTGGTATGACTTTTTTATTTACGGTGCGGCGGCGGCGCTGATTTTTAATAAATTATTTTTCCCAAATCTGGATGCCCTTACAGGTGTGCTTGCTGCATTTGCTACCTATGCCGTTGGGTTTCTTGGGCGACCACTAGGGGGGCTAGTCTTTGGTCATTTTGGTGACAAGATTGGCCGTAAGTCGATGTTGTTGTTGACTCTGATGCTCATGGGAATCCCAACAGTACTGATTGGCTTATTACCGACTTACGAATCAATTGGTTACTGGGCTGCGATTGGTCTGGTTGTCTTGCGCTTCATTCAAGGGATGGCAATGGGCGGTGAATGGGGCGGTGCCGTGCTTATGGCTGTTGAACATGCACCTGAAGGAGGTAAGGGTTTTTGGGGAAGTTTGCCTCAAGCAAGTACAGGTGGCGGCTTAATGTTAGCCTCAATTGCTTTAGGTCTTGTTTCTTTATTGCCAGAGCAAGCTCTATTTAGCTGGGGGTGGCGTTTACCATTTCTTGCTAGCATTATTTTACTGGCAGTAGGTTGGTACATTCGAGTGAAAGTACCAGAGTCACCAGATTTTGAAAAAGTAAAACAGCAGTCTGAAGAAGTTAAAGTTCCTGCATTACAAGTTTTTAAAAATCATCCGAAGCAACTCATCACCATTATTTTGGCGCGTGCTGCCGAGAACGCATGGTTCTATATTGCTTCAACCTTTACATTGGCTTATACCACTGCACAACTTGGGATCGCACGCCAAGACATTTTGTTTGCTACCATTTGCGGTGCAATAGTCATTCTATTTATGACCCCATTATGTGGGCATTTGTCAGATAAAGTCGGTCAGCGCAATATGTTCATGTTTGGTTTATGCATATTGGCACTTTACTGCTATCCATTTTTCACCATGCTTAACACAAAAGACCCGGTATTAGTCTGGACAGCAATTGTTTTAGCGATTGGCGTTGTGTTCCCAATTATGTATGCGCCGCAAGCTCAGCTTTTTGCCCGTCAATTTCCGGCAGAAATCCGTTATAGCGGAATCTCAATTTCGGTACAGTTGGCTGGGGTACTTGGTGGTGGTTTAGCACCGTTAATTGCGACAAAACTTTTAAGTGTTGGACAGGGTAATCCTTATTTAATTATGATTTATATTGGATCTATGGCTATCGTTGCGATCATATCGACTTCATTTATGCCACGTGATTGGCAGACTAAAACTGATGAGAATTATCATAAGAAAGCAGAATTAAATTTGAAAACCAAAATTACTGATTCTTAATATTAAGTTCGAAACTTTAAATAGAGAAAAGCCCTAATCTTTTGACTAGGGCTTTTGAAATTTAGCGAGTGAAACGAGACTTGGGCTTAAGACCTTCATCTTTGCAATGTCACCAATATTCTTAGACTTTGATTTAACCAACTACACTTCAATCAAGCATGCAAACATGGCATATCCATCGATAACCATTGGCGGTCCTGCACGATGGGCGCGAAAACCCGCAGCACGTAATAAACGCTCTACACCAAGAGGTGAGGTCGTAATGAGTTGTTTTGCACCTTGTTCTCTTGCAAAGTCGATCGCTTCTTGCAGAATTGCAATAGAGACTGGGGATGACACTGCTTGATTAGCAGAGGTCGGCGGATTCGAGAAATCTACGGCTGAAAATCTTGATAATTCCCAAATTTCTGGTGAGCAAGGAGTAGGCATTCCATTCATTAATTGAGGAAATATTTCACCTAGTAAATAGGGCTGAGTCGTGGGGAGTAGTCTGGCACAGCCAATAATATTGGATTCTCTATCTTGAGCGACGACGTAAGCTGTATCGATTTTATCAAATTGATCTAGTTCTTCATTATTTGGACAGTTCAACTCCCAACCCAAATGTTCAACAAATACCTTGTAGCGGTAACTTTTAAATTTGGTATATAGGACTTCTGAAAAATTGTTTTGGAATCCAGCAATAACATTCATTACAAGTGCTTCCACTTATTTTTCAGGCGACTTTACTTGACAGCTAGAAAGGTGGTAACTGTAAGAATTTACAGGTTTCTAAGAGAAATTTGGACTTAATTTAGTCTTTGTTTGCGTTGTATTGATTTGAGCATAAATGAACTGTTCCCAAAACAAAGTATCTATTTTTTTTTCGATTAATGTTTCAGTAATATCAAACCCAATATCTGTACCAGATATATCAACAATCATGATATTGCTTCGAGGTAGCCCAATTCGTTTTAAGCTAGCAATTCCATTGTCCTCAATAAATTCCCAGTCCCATCCAGTGCTTAAAGCTGGAGTCAGTGATGTTGCCCATTCAGTAAAACCATAATAGAGAATTTGAGAATCTTCAATTTGTGTTGATTCAACAGTAGATATGAGGTGCTGGAGGGGGTAATTCATAAGCTGGATTTCATTCATTCGAATAAAACCATCAGTTGAGATTGAGAAATCAGGGGGGATTGTGACCATGCTACCTGTTCAAGTGACTTGAATTGCAGTTCTATAGATAAATAACATAAATTATTGCCAACAAAATACTGTTAGGTTTTACAGGTTAACCGTAATCTGGTGATACACAACGTTAAGCTGTTCTTTAGAAAGTACTCCAGACAGCGAGTTTTACATATACAGATATTGAGCCTTTTATAGCTTCCATATGAGAGTTGCTTGTTTCAAGATTATCAATAGTTTAAGTTTGTCATGTGCATTGTAGATAATATCTATCCTATTATTAAAACAATATTTTCGGAGTCATTATAATTATTCTAGGCTATCACTAGATAATAAATGTAAAACTATAGACTGTATCGCTAATAGAAATTATTCTTTAGTTAAATTAATAGAAATATACAAATAAGAATAAATAATAGGCTCTATTTAAAAGTAAAAAATACTCATTTTTGGAATAAAATGCATCCTGTAAATCTGAGGCTTTCAAGCATAATCCGCATATGCAATATAACAACCTTAAAAAGCTTTCTGAAACCAGTTTATCCAGAAAATTTACCATCCTCTCAGGCTCAAAAATGTTGTTAATTGGATTATGAATTCACTATATGCAACTAAATAAAAATGATTTATGCATGAGGTTTAATGAGAGTAAATGGAAAATTGGCAAGAAGATCTACTATCAGCATCTCTGATGGTAAAAAATGAATATCAGCTATTTGAGGTAGTCAAATCTACAGCTTCAAAGCTTGGATTTGATTATTGTGCTTATGGTATGCAGTCGCCATTATCTATTGCTGAACCAAAAACGATTATGCTGAATAATTATCCCGAAGCATGGCAGAAACGTTATGTTAAACAACAATATGTGGTGGTAGATCCAACTGTGCAGCATTGTATGCTGTCACTTCAACCTCTTGTCTGGTCGAGCCAATCTGCGAACACACAATCTCAAAAAGATTTTTGGGAAGAGGCACGCTCTTATGGCTTAAATGTTGGTTGGGCGCAGTCAAGCCGTGACTTTATTGGTACAAGGGGGATGTTAACGCTAGCAAGATCCACTGATCAATTATCAGAAAAAGAGCAGAAAGCTCATTATACCAATATGTACTGGCTGTCTCAGACTGTGCATTCCAGCATTGCTAAAATTGTGAATGAAGCAGAATTTGCTCAGTTTAATCTTTATTTAACGAACCGAGAAAAAGAGGTTCTACGTTGGACTGCTGAAGGTAAAACGTCAGCAGAGATTGCCCAGATTATCGGTGTAACGGAAAGAACAGTAAATTTTCACCTCTGTAACTCAATGCAGAAGTTAAATGTGAATAATAAAATTTCAGCGG
>NZ_JRVL01000145.1:0-3930 GCF_054823985.1 Acinetobacter sp. GN11
ATCTCTTCAATACAATCTAAAATTTTAGGAATATAAGAACTTTGGTCCATGTTACGCATGGATAGAGAAATGGGACTATAAGCCTCTAAATCTAAGATATTTAAATAAGTTAGATTCTTCATTCCAATATCACAGGCACTTTCTGGAATAATACAAATACCCTCACCCGATGCCACTAAACCAAGCGCCATGTGAATTTCTCGTACTTCGGTCAGCTTGGCTGGGATTAAACCTAATTTGGTAAATAAAGCTTGAATAGTGGTCGAAAAATTAGGCTTAGGTGTCGTTGGATAAGAAAAAATCGTCTCATTAATAATTTGAGATAGGTAAATTCCTGAATCTTGAAATTCACTTAATGGATGCTTTTTATGAATCGCGAGTTTTAGTTTTTCTTTGCGAAGTAAAAGCCTTTTAATCGCTGGATCACTAATTGGTAATCGTCCAAAACCTAAATCGATTTTACCTAACTTTAAAGCCTCGACCTGATCTCTCGTGCCACATTCAATAAGCTCGACATGAATGTCAGGATTCTTTTGTCTAAATAGATAAATGACTTGGGGTAATCGTCCGTAAAGAAGTGAACTGACATAGCCAACTTTCACAATGTTTTCGACCAGCTTCATTTTTTTAGCCATCGAAGCAGCTTGAGCGGTATGCGTTAAAATTTGAACAGCATGTTGGTAAAAAAACAGCCCTGCTTCTGTGGCTTTTAATGGACGTGACCCTTTCACAAACAAATCAATGCCTAACTCTTCCTCTAGTTTTTTGATTTGACGCGTGAGTGGTGGCTGGGCAATAAAAAGCTTCTCAGCCGCTTTTGTCAGACTTTGTTCTTCAACCACGGTAACAAAATAACGTAGATGTCTTAATTCCATTAATATACCTTTTTAGTATCTTAAAATACCGTTCTATATCTATTTTAGGCTATTACATTCTTCTATGGTATGTAAACAAGTTTGAAATAGTTGAAACTTCATGTATAGAACCATAGAAACCATACTTGTGGATATTCCAACTATCCGTCCTCACCAGTTGTCTGTGACTACAATGCGTACTCAGACTTTGGTGCTCGTTAAAATTACGACCACGGATGGTATTGTCGGTTGGGGTGAAGCGACCACCATTGGTGGACTGAACTATGGTGAAGAAAGTCCTGAAAGTGTCAAAGCCAATATTGATACTTACTTTGCACCATTACTCGCATCAGTTAAAGATTTAAATGTGGCTCAAACACTAAAACTGATTCGTAAGAATATTAATGGTAACCGTTTTGCGAAATGTGCCATTCAGACCGCTCTACTTGATATTCAGGCAAAACGTTTAGGCGTGCCGTTAAGTGAAGTTTTAGGTGGCCGTCTACGTAATAGTTTACCTGTACTTTGGACGCTCGCGTCTGGTGACACAGAAAAAGATATTTCTGAAGCTCGAAAAATGATTGAGTTGAAACGTCATAACACGTTCAAACTCAAAATCGGCGCACGCCCTTTGCAACACGATGTTGATCATGTGATTGCAATTAAAAAAGCACTGGGTGCAGATATTAGTGTACGTGTCGATGTAAATCGTGCATGGTCAGAACTGGAATGTATTCAAGGTATTCAACAGCTACAAGATGGTGGAATCGACTTGATCGAACAACCATGTGCTATTCAAAATACCGACGCACTTGCTCGTTTAACGCATCGTTTCGATGTCGCAATTATGGCAGATGAAGCTTTAACTGGTCCTGACAGTGCTTACCGTGTTGCAAAAAGTCATGGCGCAGATGTATTTGCCGTGAAAATTGAACAATCAGGTGGCCTGATCGAAGCTTGTGAAGTTGCAAAAATCGCAGGTTTAGCGGGAATCGACCTTTATGGCGGCACCATGCTTGAAGGCCCTGTAGGTAGCATCGCTTCTGCTCATGCATTTGCAACCTTTGAAACATTAGCTTTTGGTACTGAATTATTTGGTCCGTTATTACTTACCGAAGAAATTTTGAAAGAACCGCTGCGTTACGAAAACTTTGAATTGCACTTGCCAACAGATCCGGGCTTAGGCATTGAAATTGATGAAGATAAAGTCGAGAAGTTGCGTCGATAAGGCAACAGGATAAGGAGTTTCCCATGTTATTTCATGTACGTATGGATGTGCATATTCCACTTGATATGCCAGCCGACAAAGCAAATGAAATTAAGGCCGTTGAAAAAGCCTATTCGCAAGATTTACAACGTCAAGGTAAATGGCGACATATCTGGCGAGTTACAGGCCAGTATTCAAACATCAGTATTTTTGATGTCGAAAGCAATGAAGAGTTGCACAATATTTTACAGGGATTACCTCTCTATCCTTACATGAACATCGAAGTGATGGCGCTTAATCGTCACCCTTCATCTGTTCGTGATGATGATTCGTAATCTAAGAAAATAGTTTGAGTGTGTGGTCTGAAGCACATTCAAAAACTAAATATATTTATTCAGAAGGTAACAAGGAACGTGGCAGCAATATTCGCTAGCAAAACAAAATGCCCGCAACACTGCCACCCAAAACCGTATTGCATACTTAAGGAGTTTTAGTATGAACCGTCAACAAATTGATGCGCTTGTAAAACAAATGAATGTCGACACAGCTAAAGGCGAAGTCGATACACGTGTTCAACAAATTGTAGTGCGCCTTCTCGGGGATTTATTTCAAGCCATCGAAGACTTAGACATCCAACCTTCAGAAGTATGGAAAGGTCTGGAATATTTCACAGATGCAGGCCAAGCAAACGAACTTGGACTTTTAGCAGCTGGCTTAGGTTTAGAGCACTATCTTGACTTACGTGCAGATGAAGCCGATGCAAAAGCTGGCGTTAGTGGTGGCACACCTCGTACCATTGAAGGCCCACTTTATGTAGCTGGCGCGCCTGAAACTGTTGGTTTTGCGTGTATGGATGATGGTACAGAATCTGGCAAAATCGATACCTTAATTATTGAAGGTACCGTGACTGATACTGATGGCAATATCATTGAAAATGCCAAAGTTGAAGTATGGCATGCTAACAGTTTGGGCAACTACTCATTCTTTGATAAGTCTCAATCTGACTTTAACTTACGCCGTAGTATTTTAACTGATGCTGATGGTAAATATGTAGCTTTAACAACTATGCCTGTAGGTTATGGCTGCCCGCCAGAAGGTACAACTCAGGCCCTTCTTAACAAGTTAGGTCGTCATGGTAACCGTCCATCTCACGTTCACTACTTCGTTTCTGCACCAGGTTTCCGCAAGCTTACAACTCAATTCAACATTGAGGGTGATGAGTACTTATGGGACGACTTTGCTTTCGCAACCCGTGATGGCTTAGTAGCAACAGCAGTTGATGTGACTGACCCAGCTGAAATTCAACGTCGTGGTTTAGATCACGCTTTCAAACACATCACATTTAACATCGAACTTGTTAAAGATGCTGAAGCTGCACCTTCAACAGAAGTTGAACGCCGTCGCGCTAGCGCTTAATTGAAAGTGTATGTGAGTTAAAAGTTCGCTTTTGACTCACAAAATTTATTCCATTTATTACTACCATTAAGAATTTAAATAAATTTTTAGCGGTAGTAATAACATCACGTTACCTCATGCTCTAAGGTTTCTCACATGATTGACAAAAGTAAGTCCTCACTAAGCGAGGTACTATCGCAGATTAAAGATGGTGCAACCATTCTGATTGGTGGTTTTGGTACCGCAGGACAACCCGCTGAACTCATTGACGGACTGATTGAACTGGGTATTAAAGACCTGACTATTGTCAGTAATAACGCCGGTAATGGCGATTATGGTCTGGCTAAACTGCTTAAAGCTGGTTCGGTTAAAAAAGTGATTTGCTCTTTCCCACGTCAGTCAGACTCTTATGTGTTTGATGAACTGTACCGTGCCGGAAAAGTAGAGCTTGAAGTGGTACCACAAGGTAATCTG
>NZ_JRVL01000146.1:0-18151 GCF_054823985.1 Acinetobacter sp. GN11
AGAAGGCAAAAAATTATTGCACGAAATGATGAAAGAACGATGTGGTTTTGTTGATTTTAAAAGAAAGAATTGAGTTTCTAAAGCAGTCAAAGTGACTTTCCTAGTGATCAACTTATTTATATCCATTATTTTGTAATAGAGAATTAATCATCAATACGAATGTACTAAGGCTACTTTTTGATCTTGTATTAAGAAATTTATCGCCTTAATCGGTTTGTGACTTATGAGTGATTTGGTTATTTTTAAATAGGTTCTTAAAAATTTACAGGACGTGGGTTCTCATATGCTTTAGTGCCTTATTCCATATACTACAATATATTTAATTCCATTATTTTCGTTAAGTTGTGCTGATAATACTAAACAATACACAAATGACCCATGAGCTTTCACTGATAATATATAAGTAGGATTGGAGAGTCTTAAATACTTAAATCTAAATATTTCTAAGGCCAAGAATTAAAGCAATTAATAAGCAGCACAAAACCGTGAAAGAACAAAGAATAAATTTAATAGACTGAGACCTATACGTTACAGAACTCAGTCTAAAAAGCCGTTAAATCAAGCCAACTAACTTTTGGGCTCAGGTCATCTAAATGTTTTTTTAATATCAATCATTAGAACTTATAGCCCATTTTTAATCCATATGCGATGGCATGATTATCTTTAAACTCCGCAACATAATTTGGTGTATTAAATTGCGCACTAGTTTGTAAGTTGGCATCACCTAACCAGAAATATTTTACCCCACCTGAAATAAACGTTTGTGGTGTTGGGCTGAATTGAGCACCTAAGCCAAGATTCCAATATCCTTCTGTCGGCCCTAATGCAGTCACAAGATTACCTGCCCCAGAATCCCAACCTACAGAAATATTTCCTGTCCATTGGTCATTTAATTTACGGCCTATGCCAATATTTGCTGACCATTGGTCATCACTATAGGCAGCTAGATCAAATCCATTTGGTTTGCCAACAGAGGGCCCTGCGATTTCTGAAGCTACACCGAATGCATAAGGGCGGATTGTGAAATCTTTCCAGTTCACCCAGCGCGCATTTGCAAATGCAACTGTATTCGCCATGATACCTGTTTGAAAATCTAGATTAACAGATTGAGGCGTAGTAATTTTTGTTTGCTCCAAGCCATTATTCATATTAATAAAAGTGCCAATATTTTGCCCTAATGTTGCAATAGAGCTCTCATTAATTGTCATTTCATGATCAATTTCAGAGCGATAAGTAACAGATGCTTTTAATGCAATTTCTGGAATTTGATATGCAATACCAACTAACCAGCCAACACCGTCAGTTTCTTTAATGTTGAGATTATATCCACCAAAGCTGTTATTCCCACCAAATGCTAAGCCACGAAATTGAGCATCACCTTCAATTGTTTGGTAAACGGGACCTGCATAAAAATTAAAATTTTCATTTGGTTGGTAGCCAAGCAACATTGAAATACTTTGGGTTTTTACTTCAACTTCCAGTGACTCTGTACCATTGTGAAATAGTCCTAAGCCACCTGCCGCAACTGATGCTGTATCAGAAAGTGCATAAGTAACATCTGCGCCAAATGGTCGATCGTAAATTAAACCAAAAGAGAAGTTGTCTGTTACTTGTAGTTTCAGTGCAGCACTAGGGAAGTAATAATCATCCCCCATGTCACTAATATTTGTATTTTGTAAACCAATCACGCTTGGTGGAGTTGCATTTGGTGAATATTCATTACGCACTTTACCTGAAACGTTTGGATCTAATATAGAAATACCCGCTTCAAAGTAATTACCTGGTTGCAAGAATGCAGAGATAGACTGACCTGAGCGGTCTAGAGATGCAGCCAAGGTCTCCGTCATTGGTAAAGTTACTAAAATAATTACTGTACTGAATGTTTTAAATTTCATTTGTGTCTTTCCTTGAAGTGAAAATGTTTGTCGGACATTTTGTGTTTATGTTTCCTAGAGAATTTGGTTAATCGAAATGAAATCATTGCTCCTGTAGGTATGAGGTTAATCCACCATCTCATTCAGTGATTTTAAATTTTTGAAATTTCATATTAATAATCATTGGGTTGCCAGCCGCCACCCAGTGATTTATAAATTGCTACAGCAGCAAGGGCTGAATCGGTTTGTGCCTGTACTTTTCTATCTGTGAATTGCAAAGTATTTGAATCTGCTTGTAATACTTCTATTCGACTGTTAATTCCTTTTTGATAGGCAATTAAAGCGATTTTCTGTGCATGGTGTAGCGCATTTTCACCATCTTGAAGTGCTACGAGTTGTTCTTGTCTTTTAGATAAAGTTGATAATGAGTTCTCTACATCTTCCGCTGCATGTAAGACGGCCAATTGGTAGGCTGCAAGCTTTTCGGCTTCTTGTCCCTTAGCTAAGCGAATTTCTGCATTAATTCGACCAAAATCAAATAAACGCCAACGTAAGCCTAATAAGCCAGCAGCCTGATTGGCTCCACTTGAAAATAAGTTTCCACTTGCTGTGGTTGCGCTACCTATCAAACCGCCTAAAGAAACCTTTGGGTAATATTCTGCAATCGCACTGCCAATACGTGCATTTGAAGCTGCCAGTTGCCTTTCAGCAATGATGAGATCTGGTCGTCTACGTAAAAGATCGCGGGGTGTTCCTGTTTCTGTAATGTTAGGAATAACAGGAATTGGTTTTACTTCCGCTAGTTCAGCTCGGTGAGTTCCTGGTACGGTTCCAAGCATGACATCGAGTGCATTCATGGCAATGTCTAGATTCATTCCAAGTGCGGGAACTACAGCTTGAACTTGAGCAACATTCGCTTTAGCTTGTTTGACCTGAAATTCAGATGCCAATCCTTTGCTATATAAAAGTTGAATAATTGAAAGAAGTTTTTGTTGCGTTTGTAATTGTTGCTGGGCAATGTCTAATCGAGATTGTAATCCTCGAATATTAATATAAAGATTTGCTGTTTGCGCTGCGACCATTAAACGAACTGCTGATGCTCCTGCATTCGAAGCCTGATAGTTTGCTAGAGCACTTTCACGGTCTCTTCGAAGGCCTCCGAAAATATCTAATTCCCAAGTGGCACTTAGGTTTGCCTCATAAGAACTACCATGTCGGTCAAAATTAGGCATTGAATTTAAAACTTGCCCCAGTGGAGTTTCAATAGATTGGTAAGCTTTAGCTGCTTGCGCGTCAACAGTACCTATTGGGCGTAAAGAAGCATTGACTGCCGATAAGCCTGCTTGAGCTTGAGTCACACGGGTATATGCTTGGGTCAGATCCAGATTTTGTTTTAATGCTAATGTGACATATCGAGTAAGTTGAGGGTCATTAAAACTTTTCCACCATACTTCAATATCTGCTTTGGTTTCGTCACTTGGTGAGTTTAAGCGAGCGCCAAGATATTTCTCGGGTAGAGATATACTAGGACGTTTATAATTAGGACCTACGGTACAAGCAGCAAGAATGCTGGTGAGTATTGGTAGGAGAACGATAGATCTAGATAACATATTTTCCCCAAGGCGAGATTTTGAACAATGGCTTAATTGTGACTATAATACAATTTAGTCACTTGTTGTCAATATCAGGGGTCAAGAGTTAAACTACAACTTTCACACAAAGGTTTAAATTGAAAATATGAGTAAAGAAAAAAGTAGTTATCCTGTTTCAAAGCGAGGACCGGAAGATCATGAGGTAAGGGACCAAATCGTGGTTGCTGCTACAGAGCATTTCAGCCGCTATGGTTATGAGAAAACTACAGTTTCTGATCTTGCAAAATCTATAGGCTTTTCTAAAGCTTATATTTATAAATTTTTTGAATCTAAACAGGCAATTGGCGAGATGATTTGTGCCAATTGTTTGCGTGAAATTGAAGATGAAGTTAATGCTGCCATTCAAGAAGCTGAATATCCTGCTGAAAAATTGAGAGTGCTTTTTAAAGTAATTGTGGAAGGGAGCCTTCGTTTATTTTCTCAAGATCGTAAGCTCTATGAAATTGCAGTTTCTGCAGCCTCTGAGAAATGGGATGCTACGGTTGCTTATGAAAATCGAATTCTTAAAGTACTACAAAATATTATTCAAGAAGGTCGTCAAACTGGTGATTTTGAAAGAAAAACACCAATTGATGAAGCAGTTAAGGCTATTTATTTAGTTATGAGACCTTATCTACATCCATTACTTTTACAACATAGCATTTCATATAACGCTGATGCTCCAGTGTTGCTTTCTAGTCTTGTACTGAGAAGTTTATCGCCATAATAAATTTGTGACTATTGACTAAATTGGTCACTTGATTAAAAATGAGTCTCCTGATTAATTTCTTCAAGGGGGGGACTCTAATATGCGTTATCGTCGCCTTATTCCATTTGCTGCAATATATTTATTTCCTTTTTTCTTGCTAGGTTGTGCTGAAAATACACAATCTGACCCCCGTACTTCGGCACCATTAGTACGAGTCGCAACTGTGCAAGAAGAAATTACTTCTGACTCAAGAGCATTTACAGGCACGATAGGCGCACGGGTAGAAAGTGATCTTGGTTTTCGTGTCTCTGGCAAAGTAATCAAACGGTTTGTTGAAGCCGGTCAGACGGTAAAACGCGGACAGTTACTGATGCGTATTGATCCGGTTGATTTGGAACTTGCTGCCAAAGCTCAGCAAGAAGCTGTAGGCGCAGCTAAAGCACGTGCTGAACAAGCAGAAAAAGACGAAGCTCGATATCGTGATTTGCGTGGAAGTGGTGCTATATCTGCTTCCGCCTATGATCAGATTAAGGCAGCAGCAGATACGGCGAGAGCACAGCTAAGTTCGACGCAAGCTCAAGCTAAAGTCGCATTAAATGCCAGTCACTATGCTGACTTAACAGCCGATGGTGATGGCACAATTATGGAAACACTGGTTGAACCGGGGCAAGTTGTAAGCGCGGGTCAAACAGTAATTCGTTTAGCTCATTCTGGTCAAAGAGAAGCAGTTATTCAGCTTCCCGAGACTTTACGCCCTGCAATAGGCGCCATGGGTCAAGCCACACTATTTGGTAAAGAAAATATAAGTGTCCCAGCTAAACTTAGACAGTTATCGAATACAGCAGATCAGCTCACTCGTACTTTTGAAGCCCGTTTCGTCTTAGAAAGTGATTTAGCAAATGCTCCTTTAGGTTCAACGGTTACTGTACGTATTGCCAATCAAAATCAGATTTCACAACATTTTTTACAAGTGCCAGTCGGTTCCCTACTTGATAAGGGCAAGGGAGCTGGAGTCTGGGTAATTAATGGAAAAACTCAGAAAGTAACGTGGCGTCCCGTTGTTGTTAAACAGCTCGATGATGAATATGCCTATGTCACTGGCAATATTCAAAGTGGAGATCGAATTGTTGCTTTAGGTGCTCATTTGCTTCGAGAAGGTGAATTGGTACGTATTGCATCACAAGCGAGTCATCCTTCAGTTGAAAATGAAGGGGATCACTCATGAGTGAGAAAGGTTTTAACTTATCGGCCCTTGCTGTGCGTGAACGCGGCATTACACTATTCCTGATTTTTCTAATTTCAATTGCAGGCGTTGTTGCATTTTTTAAATTAGGTCGAGCTGAAGACCCAGCCTTTACAGTTAAGGTCATGACCATTGTGACTGCTTGGCCTGGTGCAACTGCACAAGAAATGCAAGATCAAGTCGCTGAAAAAATCGAAAAACGGATGCAAGAGCTGCGTTGGTATGATCGAACAGAAACCTATACAAGGCCTGGGCTAGCTTTTACGACACTAACCTTACTTGATAGCACACCTCCATCTCAAGTTCAGGAGGAGTTTTATCAAGCGAGGAAGAAAGCAAATGATGAAATGAGTAATTTACCTTCAGGGGTAATTGGGCCACTTGTTAATGATGAATATGCGGATGTGACCTTTACTTTATATGCTTTGAAGGCAAAAAATGAAGCACAAAGATTGTTGGTGCGTGATGCAGAAATAATTAGACAGCAGCTACTTCATGTCCCTGGGGTAAAAAAGGTCAATATTATTGGCGAGCAACCTGAACGTATCTATATTGAATTTTCACATGAGCGCTTGGCAACACTAGGCGTAAATCCACAAGATGTGTTTGCTGCACTTAATAATCAGAATGTACTTACTCCAGCTGGTTCTATTGAGACCAAAGGTCCTCAAGTTTTTGTCAGATTGGATGGTGCTTTTGATAAGTTACAAAAAATTCGAGACACACCTATAACTGCTCAAGGTCGCACCTTGAAATTATCAGATATTGCGACTGTTAAACGTGGTTATGAAGATCCTGCAACATTCATTATTCGTAATGATGGAGAACCTGCTTTATTGCTAGGTGTAGTCATGCGTGAAGGGTGGAATGGATTAGATCTTGGTAAAGCATTAGAGAACGAAGTTGGCTCAATCAATGAAGATTTACCCCTTGGTATCAGCTTAAATAAAGTGACCGATCAAGCGGTAAATATTAGCTCGTCGGTAAATGAGTTCATGATTAAGTTCTTTGCAGCATTACTTGTGGTGATGTTTGTAAGCTTTATCAGCATGGGATGGCGAGTTGGACTTGTTGTTGCTATGGCTGTACCGCTCACATTGGCTATTGTTTTTGTGGCGATGTTGGCAACGGGCAAAAACTTTGACCGAATTACACTGGGTTCTCTTATTCTTGCCTTAGGACTCTTGGTTGATGATGCCATTATTGCCATTGAAATGATGGTCGTCAAAATGGAGGAGGGCTTTAGTCGAATAGCTGCATCTGCTTATGCATGGAGCCATACCGCAGCACCTATGCTTTCTGGAACATTAGTCACCGCTGTTGGATTTATGCCAAATGGCTTTGCCCGATCTACGGCTGGTGAATATACCAGCAATATGTTTTGGATTGTCGGCATAGCCCTTATTGCTTCATGGATTGTTGCAGTTGTTTTTACACCTTATTTAGGTGTGAAAATGTTACCTGATTTTAAAAAAGTCGAAGGTGGACACCATGCAATTTATGACACACCCCGATATAACCGTTTCCGTCAAATTCTTGAACGTGTGATTGCGCGTAAATGGCTTGTTGCTGGTAGTGTTATCGGATTATTTGTTTTGGCAATAGGCGGAATGACATTGGTGAAAAAACAATTTTTTCCAATCTCTGACCGACCTGAAGTACTTGTTGAAGTACAAATGCCTTACGGTACATCGATTACGCAAACTAGCGCTACTACAGCCAAAGTTGAAGCTTGGTTATCTAAGCAAAATGAAGCAAAGATTGTGACATCGTATATTGGCCAAGGTGCCCCTCGGTTTTATTTATCCATGGGACCTGAGTTACCAGACCCATCCTTTGCCAAGATTGTGATACGAACTGACAACCAAGAAGAACGGGAAGCCTTAAAACATCGTTTAAGACAAGCTGTTTCGAATGGGCTTGCTTCTGAGGCGCAGGTACGTGTTACACAACTGGTCTTTGGACCATATTCACCCTATCCAGTGGCTTACCGTGTGACAGGGCCAGACCCAGAAAAATTGCGTGTAATTGCAGCTCAGGTTCAGCATGTTATGAATGCTAGCCCAATGATGAGAACTGTAAATACCGATTGGGGAACTCTTACACCAGCGCTTCATTTCACATTACAGCAAGATCGCCTACAAGCAGTTGGTCTCACCTCAGCTTCAGTGGCACAGCAACTACAATTTTTGTTAACAGGTATTCCGATAACATCTGTGCGCGAAGATATTCGTACAGTACAAGTTGTTGCTCGTTCTGCGGGTGATATAAGACTAGATCCAGCAAAAATTGGTGATTTCACACTCACTGGGGCAAATGGACAACGTATTCCTCTGTCACAAATTGGCAAGATTGAAGTGCGGATGGAAGAGTCTGTTATACGTCGTCGAGATCGCGTACCAACAATAACCGTTCGTGGAGATATTGCTGAAGGATTGCAACCACCTGATGTATCTACAGCAATCACCAAACAGCTTCAGTCAGTTATAAAAAATCTACCAAAGGGCTATCACATCGTTGAAGCGGGTTCTATTGAAGAGTCAGGTAAAGCCACTAAAGCCATGCTTCCTATTTTCCCGATCATGTTGGCAATGACTTTGCTCATTATCATTCTTCAGGTGAGATCTATAGCTGCAATGATTATGGTGTTTCTCACCAGCCCGTTGGGATTAATCGGTGTGGTACCGACGCTTCTATTATTCCAGCAGCCTTTTGGTATCAATGCCTTGGTTGGGTTGATTGCATTGTCTGGAATTTTAATGCGAAACACACTCATCTTGATTGGTCAAATTCAGCAAAACAAGCAAGCTGGACTCGATCCGTTGGATGCTGTTGTGGAAGCAACAGTACAACGTGCCAGACCCGTCATATTAACGGCTTTGGCAGCTATTTTGGCTTTTATTCCTCTGACTCATTCGGTGTTTTGGGGAACGCTAGCTTATACATTGATTGGTGGAACACTGGCTGGAACCATTTTAACTTTGGTTTTCTTGCCGGCTATGTACTCAATCTGGTTCAAAATCAGAGTCAAACCAACAGCTTAACTATCAGATTCTTAAGTTTAAAAATTATTCGGAGTTCATATGTCAAACTCACAAGTAGTGGTAATTACCGGTGTTTCATCAGGAATTGGTCAAGCCACAGCAGAAAAATTTGCTAAAAAAGGCCATAAAGTATTTGGAACAGTCAGAAATAAAGTCAAAGCCCAACCTATAGAAGGGGTTGAGCTCATTGAAATGGATGTGTCTGATGAGGACTCTGTCCAACTTGGGATTCATTCTATTATTGATAAGGCTGGGCGTATTGATATCTTAATTAATAATGCTGGGGCAAGCCTGACTGGGGCAATAGAAGAGACCTCTATAAAAGAAGCAGAATTTTTATTTAATACGAATGTATTTAGTATTCTCCGTACGATACAAGCGGTATTGCCATATATGCGAATACAACATTATGGAAGAATCATAAATATTAGCTCGGTATTGGGTTTTCTCCCTTCACCTTATATGGGGGTATATTCTGCAACTAAACATGCAGTTGAAGGATTATCCGAATCTTTAGATCACGAGCTTCGTCAATTTGGGATTCGCGTGACATTGGTGCAACCTTCTTTCACCAAAACCAATCTAGATAAAAACGCACCTGTAGTAAGTTCTAAAATTCCTGAATATGACAATGAACGTAATTTAGCTGCACAGGCCATATCGAATCAGATTAATCATGGATCCCAATCGGATGCTGTTGCAGATACGATCGTTACAGCGGCATTGAATGATTGGCAAATGCGTCGTACACCATCTGGACAAGCGTCTTTGTTAAGTAAGTTACGTCGTTTCATGCCAAGTGGCCCTGTTGATAAGAGCATTAGAAAGACTTTTGGGTTGAAATAACTTATTCATTATTTTTAATATTATAAAATCTAAGCATAAATTTTATGCTTAGATTTTATTACTTTGAGTCGCTATTTAATTTTTGATTTTTAAATTCTGCCCATTCAATAAGTGCTTCCATTGAAGGACCAAGTGCTAATCCTATTTCACTAAGCTCATATTCAACTTTAGGGGGAACTTGTGGATAAACAGTACGTTTAATAATCCCATCTTGTTCTAATTGTTTAAGCTGCTGAATCAACATTTTCTGATTAACACCTTCGATAAGTTTTTCTAATGCAGAGAAACGTAGGGGTTGTTTAGCTGCAAAAAGTTGACAAAGGATAATTATTTTCCATTTTCCTTCAATAGCTTTAAGGCTTCAGAGGTGATTTTTGCCCATACTATCCGCTGTTGAGGATCTTCACAATTCCAGTCACGTGCTGCTTTCATACTTACCTTTTAGGAATATACTTACTTTTTTGTGTGTACTTCCTATTATCTCAGCTTGTCTTTAAACTTAAAAGTGTTAACTGTATTAAATTTCTCAAAAGGCTGATATATGAAAATAGGTATTGTTGGAGTTGGTAATATTGGAAAGACCCTTGCACGTCTTTTAAAGGAAGCAGGTCATACTATATATGTTGCGAATTCTAGAGGTGTGGACGGGGTAAGAAAAATTGCGGATGAAATAAACGTAGAAGCAGTCGATATATATGGAGCTGTTAATTCTTCAGATGTTATTATTTTATCAATTCCTTTCCCAGCTATAAAAGAATTACCAACAGATTTATTTTACTCAGCAGCTACAGACAAAGTAATTATAGATACCAGTAATTATTATCCTGATTTCCGTGATCCGCATATTAAAGAAATTGATGATGGAATGACAGAAAGTGTTTGGGTATCCAAGCAGATTAATCGTCCTGTTATTAAAGCTTTTAATAATATTTTAGCTTATTCACTTGCAGAATTAGGCCAAGTTGAAGGAAGTAAAAATAGATTAGCGATAGCTGTTGCTGGAGATAGTGTACCTTCAAAAGATGTTGTTATGAGCCTTGTTAATGACATAGGTTTTGACCCTGTAGATGCCGGTAGTTTGGAGGATTCTTGGAGACAACAACCATGTACGCCAGCATATTGCTGTGATTATGATCAGCAAATGATGAGGAAAGGACTCGCTATTGCTCAAAAAGGAGAGGCCCAAAAAAAGCGTGATCGTTTACCTGAACTCTTCTCAAGCTTAGGGGCTAATCCAACGCATCAGGATATTGTTCAAATGAATCGAGATTTAAATCCAATACTCGATTAACTTTTAAAGATTATTTTCTAAAACTTAATTTTAAAAATATAAAGGGCTTATTTTTTATAATTATTAAATAAGCCTAATTGTTTGAATTAATAAAAATTCTCTATTTAATGGAGTCTGGTGGTAACTATCTAAGAATTAAAAATTTATTGGTGGTAAAGTTTTGAATAAATAAAGATTTTTTAAGAGGGCAGATTAATGCTTTTCGATTCATGATTCCATAAATTAAATATACATATTCTTGTGATGAACCAACTAATGCAAAAAGTTGATCTTGCTGATCAATACCAATAAGAATTTCATTGGTTAATTTTAACATATCAAAAGGTGAGGCGTTTTTCTTGGCCTCAACAGATATATTGAAATTTTCAAAAGTTTTCTTGATATCAAGTAATGAATAATAGAAATTTTGCTGATTTCGTTGAGCTTGCAAATAAACAGCAATACGTTCTATATCTATTGGTTTATTGTGTTTTGCAGCAACTGCTGAAGCAAGAATAAAAGAAATATTTGAAGCATTTGAGTCTATTGAGCCCACTTTAAGTTTAGAAATAGAACTCTGGATATTATCAGGTATATGTTTGACGGAAGCTGAGCACATATTTATTGACCTATAGACTGTGGTAGCTTGGGATGTATTCAGCCCTGCTAATAGTGGTATGAAAACCATGAGTTGTTTTAATTTAAGCGTCATATAAAAGCTTGTATAAAGTTTTTACTTAGCAAAACTTTAAGTTCCCGTAGCAGTTTTTGATGCCTATCTGTCCAGAGTCAATAGGATTAATAATTAACTCTCGACCCACTAATCCTCCTAATGCCTCGCCAAGTCCTACATCAATCCGCTGTTGTGTTTCGATATCCGTGAGTAAAACTTTAGGTAAGGAAAGCCACCATCCAGGTTGAGCAGCTACAGTATTTTCGAAGCTACCAGAACTTATTTTTTGCCACTGGATAGCTTGTTTTTGTAAGGATAGTGATGTGTCACTAGTAGGAATTGTTCCTGCTGCATCTTGGGCTAGTAAAATTTCATGGAAACCAGACAGAGGATAATCTTTTAATGTGGCATTACTGAGAGTTAAACCTAAAGGTAGATCTAAGATACCTAATAGTTTTAGTGGACCAGTTTTAGCGACTACATTATCCAGCGTTGCTGTTGTAGAGCGGTTAAGAATAAGCGGTTTGTTATAATCATTAATATGTGCTTCTGTAGTGATTAATCCATTTTCAATCACTACATTCTTCAGAACAGTATTCGTAAGTGTTAAATTCAAATCACCAGATAAAGAGTTAATTCCTCCTGTGTCATCAGCTAATGTTGTTAAATCTGTATTTGATCCCAATCCAAGTTTGCCTAATATGCCTAATGCCCCAAGTCGAAAGCCAACAATTTCTCGAGTAGAAGCACTGTCCGGCGATTTTATAGCAAACTCGATAAAAGGATTAGTAATAACGGCATCTGATCCTGCATAGCTACCATTTACGGGGAGGACACCTGCTAAACTAATATTTTCAATATCAATGTCACAACCTACTCCTTTAGTCCCACCGCAACCTAACTGTAAACTTTTAATATTTGCATTTAACTCTACTTGTGCTTCCATTCCGAGACGATAAAAACCTACATCTGTATTTGGATTACCATTTTGATTAGCTGCAATATTGGTTAGATTAAATAATGCTTGACCAGTTACACCAGATAAACTCTTATCATCTAAGAGGTTGAGTTCTGCTTTTACAAGTGAACTGACCAACATCAATGGTATTGTAAATAACAAAGCCTGTTTTATACTTCTAAAATTGTTCATATCAGTTCCTTTGCTTAAAGATGATTTAGCTCAAAGGAAAGTTTGCATTTCTTTATAAGCTCAATACTCTTTTGTTTTCATAGGCCTAGTATTATTAATGTCCTTTCCTAGGCAATATGGATATTTATAAGCAGCTCTATTGAACGGGAATTATGATTTGCTCTTTTGTGTGAATTAAACAACAATAAAGCATAATGTGTTCAGTGCACACATTATGCTTGTAATATGTGCGCGGTGTCAACATGTCTTCTATACAATCTCAAAAATCAAATTATCATCATGGAAATGTGCGTGAAGAATTATTAGATGCAGGATTAGCTCACCTAAAAAATAGTGATGCCGAGAGCCTTAGTTTTCGGGAAATGGCGAGACAAATTGGGGTAAGCGGAAATGCGGTATACCGGCATTTCGAAAATAAAGAGAGCTTTTTAGCAGCATTGGCAGCAAAAGGTTTTCAGCTCTTACAAGAGGAGCAAAGCCAAACGTTGCAAGATGCTAATTCTCAGCCAGAGGCGTTAAAATTATTTGGTTTAGCCTACATTAACTTTGCAAAAAATAATCGAAATCTCTTTGCATTGATGTTTAATCCTGACTTACAAAAGAATGAAGCACTTGAGTTAAAAGAGGCAGTGGGTAATACATATACTCAGTTACATCAATTAACTGCTTCAATATTGGGTGTGGATGAAAATGACGCTCAAGTTGAAGTATTAGCAATGTTGAGTTGTAGCCTTGTACATGGCCTATCTCATCTTTTATTAGAAGGGCGTTTGGCTGAATCAGAAGAAAAAGCGAATAATTTAGTCTTATTAATTATGAATTATGCTACGAGTTTGCTTACTGGAGCTGGCGTGGATAAGCATTAAAATATTAAATATAAATTTATTTTTGCCACCTAAAATTTCGGGGAGAAATGCCTTTCCAACGTTTAAAGGCTCTGGAAAATGCTGAAACTTCGGAATAGCCCAATTGAATGGCAACTTCTTCAACTGTTAAATTGGTGGTTTTGAGTAAGTCTTCGGCTAAGTCTTTACGAATGTCATCTATAAGCTGTTCATAGGTAACTCCTTCAATTGCGAGATGACGTTGTAATGTTCTGAGGTTGACCTGAAGATGGGCTGCCATTTCATCAATTCTGGGCATTTGTGAGGGTTGTTGGAGTAAAATATTTCTGACTTTTTGGCTATAGCTGCCTAGAGAACTTCTTCGTGTCCAAAGTTGTTGGCATTCTTCTTCATATCGTGCACGAATAAATGGGTCTGCTTGAGGTAATGGTAAATCAAGCAAACTGCTTTCAAAGATAATACAGCTACGTGGTTGATTAAACTGAATTGGATATCCCGTTAATTCGGGAAATTTATCGGCATACACAGGTGCAGGTAAGGCAATATTAATGCTCATTACAGGAAACTGTATAGGCAAGACATCTCGTTGAATTGATATAACAGTTATAAGATCTCTTTCAACCAGAAAACACGCTAAGTCATCAGGTAATTGACTATGATCAAAAATCAGTAATGTATATATATCTTCCTGAATAACTTCTAAATTGCAAAAAATGGAACTAAGTTGAAAGTATCGCATAGCAAAATGTAAAGCTTCTTTCATTGTCTGACTACTAAGAATGGCAAAACCCCATGCACCAAATGTGGTTGTATGGTGCCTTAGACCTGCTTCTATACTCAAGGGAAGTGTAGGATCTAGTAGTTTAAGTAAATTTCGAATAACTAAAAATTCTTGTTCTGCTTTTACCTCAAAGTTAGGTTGCGATAAATCATTCAAAGAAATATGCGTGTTTTCTATACAACTTTCAGGTGTTAAACCATGTTGCTGACCTATCATAAGCAATATGCGAATAGCACTGATACTGCGAGGAAAATCCCAATATAATTGTATAGACATGCTTTATGTGTCACGAAATGTCAAGTTTGGTAGTATAAAGTCATTCTGCTAATGTTCAAAACTTTATATCTTTTCGGATAGGATCAAATCCGATAGGGATATATAAAATGCTAAATAATAAAGACGGCAAGCACGAAAGTTTAACGGCAGCTTTAAAAACTTTATATGATCAAACTAAAGCAAAAGTTGGTGATGCAGACCTAGAACATATCAGAAATGTTGCCGCTTACTCTCAAGCGATTAAAGCGCGTAGTAATGAGTTGATCCAACAAGGTGGAAAACCTAATGCCATAATGCGTGGCGCGATATTAGGTGCATTGCATACATTACTTGAGTTTTCTGAACTTGGTCATAACATCATGCATGGTAGTTATGACCATTTGCCAAAAGCAGGTTCTTTCCATTCTGAACGTTGGGTTTGGAATTTTATGGTGGATCCTTATGAATGGCGTGTGATGCATCATCAAAATCACCATCCTTTTACTAATATCGTTGGCGTAGACCATGATTTGGGATATTCCTTTTTACGTATTAAGCCAGGTCAGCCATGGTATGGTCACCATACTTTGCAACTTCCACTGTTGTGGGTTTTATTATTAACAACACCTAACCTTGTATTTTCTCTTTTTACTGGCGCATCAGCTGCTAAAACAGAAGGGCGTAAAGTACTTAGTCGAACAACCATTGAACAAACCTTAAAACTGACAAAAAAATATATTGCCCAGCATTTTTGGAAAGATCCTCTTTCGGTTTCTCCTCATCGGATATTGCCGACATTTTTTGGAAATTATCTGAGTACAGTTTTGGGATATGATTTGACGGTTGCAGTTTTATTTCTGGAACACCATTCACCCAATGTTGAGTTATTTAGTGACCCGGGATTGAGTGAAACAGAAGAAGAGTATTTTCGCCGTCAAATTTTAGCAACAAGTAATTTTACGCCTTATGCCCAACTTGATAATTATTTTAAAACATTGTTGGAAGAGGAAGTTAAATTCGATAATCCACCTGCATTTGATGTGTTTTATGGCGGATTGGACACCCACTTAGAGCATCATTTATTTCCAGACCTACCATGTAATCGTCAAAGAGAAATCCAGCCCTTTGTTAAAGAAATCTGTTTGCAGCATGGCTTACCTTACAATGTTATGTCTCTTGAAGATGTTGTGCCAGATATGATGGTCAATGTACTCAAATTGGCGAGTCCTGTAGGCGAGCAAGAAAGAGGAAATTTTTTTAAAATACTAAAAAGTCCTAAGGAGTTATTACGTCGAGTCGTATATGGAGCCCAATATAAACTGCCAGATAATATGACGTATTTAAATAAGCCTCGTTTTTATAATGTACCTGTTAAGGTCCTTGCTGTTTTTCCGCAAGCAGGAAATCAGGCATTAATGATACGTTTTGAAAAACCTCAAGGATGGGAGGGCGTAACTTGGGAAGCTGGTGCATTTATTTCTGTACGGGTTGACGTCGAAGATGAAAGTCTGGTTCGACAATATAGTTTGTTAAGAGACAGTTACGAGGCAGATAATTGTTTGGAAATTGCCGTCAAACGTGTAGAGGGCGGACGTGTTTCAAATTATATCAATGATCATATTAAGAAAAATTCACATATGATTTTGGTAGGAGTACCGCAGGCCTCTCCCGATTTTATGATGAAAGAAGTACCTAAACAGATCGTTTTCCTTGCGGGTGGTGTTGGTATTACGCCAATTTTGAGTATGTTACGTAAGGCACGACGTGAAGCTCCACATAGCCAAGTTAGGTTACTTTATTTTAACCGTAATGAGAGATCTATTATTTTTGAACATGAATTACGTGAAGTTGCCAACTTATCTGGTTTTGATGTGCATTTTATATGTAATGAGATAGACCCTAATTATCCAATTTCAGGGCAAATGTATCAGGCGAAACTAAGTGCTGAATTACTAGCTAAAGTTGTTCCCGATATAACAGCACATGAAGTGTATGTTTGTGCTCCACCAGGATTTATTGCTGCCTCAAAATCTATGTTACTGGATTTAGGATTACCTGAAATACAATTTCATACAGAGAGTTTTACCCCTCCGGTAGTAGAGCACCCAACTGATGGTAAAGATCATGTTATCCACTTTGCACGGAGTGGTATTGAGATTGTGGTTGATGGCGGGACAACGCTATTAGAAGCTGCACGTTTGGCTGGCGTTAATATTCCATCGGGATGTGAAAGAGGGTTATGCCGTGCTTGTGTCTGTAATAAGCTACAAGGTGTTACTACTTTAGATCAATACAAGGCACAACCAGATTTACGAATTACCACCTGCAACAGTTTGCCTCGTTCGGATAAGTTGGTACTGGATATTTAACATCTTTGAATATGGAATTATTAATTTTTACTTTAAAGCTTAAGAGTTAATCACCACAATAATAAAAACCAGCGTATGGCTTGCTACGCTGGTTCCCAATATTGTTTAAACGAACTAACCTGAACGCTCAACTAACCAAGTACTTATTTCAGGCCAGACCGCTGTAGGTGCTTGGCTTCCTGAAACGACACCCATGTGTCCACCCGGTACGACCTCAAACGTTTTATCTTGGCTGCTAATTAAATCCATGAGTGGCTTAACAGCATCAGCGGTCACAATAATGTCCGTACTACCCCCCAGTGCTAACACTGAACATTCAATATCTTTTAGATAGGCTGTAAGTTCACCGAATTTCACTACACCGTTGGATAATTCATTATCAATCCAGAAACGAAGGATGATGTCGCGCATGACTCCACCGGGATAAGCCAGCATGTTATCGATAAATGAACTAGAAGTTGCGTGGTCAACAATAAATTTTCGGTTATCGAGATTTTTAAAAAGTTCCCAATACGTTTTTAGATTTCCAATCGGGTCTGTTAATTTAAAGCCTAAAGTGTTTTGCCAGCCATGAATATGAAATGCCTTACTTGGCACATGGTGGCGAATACGAAACGGCGTATGTTTGCGAACCCATTGGGCAGGTTTGGTTAAGCTGCCATAGAGTTTGCCCATATATCCAGCTTTATGCGTATCAATAGGAGAAGCTAAAATAATTAAGTTTTTAATATCTTTGTCTTTAAATAATGCGGTATAGCAGAGTGAAAGTGCACCGCCCAAACTCCAGCCATGTAAAGAAAGCTGTTGTTGACCACTGTGCAAGCGGACCTGCTTTAACATTTCAGGCATAAAGACTTTAATGTAGGTGCCGAAATTGTATTTTGCTTGGTGTCGGGTGGGTACGCCCCAGTCAATTAAATAGACATCAAAACCTTGTGCCAAAAAGAAACGGACAAAGCTGCGAGTAGGAAACAAATCATAAATGAGCATGTTGACTGCTAATGGCGGAACAATCACTAAAGGAACACGGTGTTTAGGTGTAAAGGTATTCGTCTCATTTCTATAATGCCGTAAGCTAATAATTTCATGCTTATAAATTACGTCAAAAGGTGTTTTTCCTGACAAGGCAATTTGAGGACCTCTAAAAAATAGATCCGATGCATTGATCAGCATGTGAGGTATTTTTTGACCAGCACGTGTCTGAAGAGATTTTTTAATGGACTGTAGCTGTGGAACGTTCTGTCGAACTTTAAGCAATAAACTCATTGAACATAAAACCTATAAAGATGTTGCCCAGAAAAATAACGAGCTGGTCTTTTAAGGATATTAAAGGGAATGAGAGCTAAGTTCAGTGACTTAAAAGACAGGATTTTTTGCTTAAGGTATCAAGGAGTAATTATTTTTAATTAACAATGTTTGATTTTAAGTGTTTGAAATTAAATAATTAAATTAATTATATTG
>NZ_JRVL01000147.1:0-7839 GCF_054823985.1 Acinetobacter sp. GN11
AAAATATTTTAATAAAAATAACTCTAAATCTAGTTACAAAGTGCTCGGAGGAGAAAGTTTTGTTGAGCAAAATTAGAACAATGTTAGAAAATTTTATCTAAAAAATAGTCATTTTTGCTCAAATTAAATTTATTTGGTCCTTAAAAATAGCACTTAATGGGTTAAATTCTCAAAAAGTTGATGCATTCCTTGAGTTGCTGACATCTTTAACAATTCGTATTGTTGAGGAACAAGTCCATAGTCTGCTTTGGGATCTATATAGTAAGCTTTACATTGATCTGAAATTTCATGTACTAAACCTGCAACTGGATATACGCTTAATGTCGACCCGATTACAATAAAAATATCTGCACTTTGCACGACTCTAATTGCTTCTTCATAAGTAGTTACAGCTTCACCAAACCAAACAACATGTGGGCGAAGGGGGTAGCCATCTGGGCAAAGGTCATTTTCTAAGTCTAATTTCCAACCGTTAATTTCATAAAACCGAGTTGTGAATTGTGCATTTGGGCCAGAACTTTTTGCTAACCGAATGTTGCCATGCAAATGTAAAACGTTGGAACTTCCCGCACGTTCATGCAAATCATCAATATTTTGAGTAATAACATGTACGTCAAAATAATCTTGTAACTTGGCAATATATTGATGAGCTGAATTGGGTTGAGACTCTAAAATATTTTTACGTCGTTCATTGTAAAAGCGTTGAACTAAAGCAGGGTTCTTTTGCCATGCTTCAGGTGTGGCAACTTGTTGGATGTCGTAATTTTCCCATAAACCATTACTGTCACGAAAAGTGCTAATTCCACTTTCGGCACTCATACCCGCGCCAGAGAATACAACAAGCTTTGTCATCAAGGTCACCGATTTGTAAAACTGATTTTAAATTAACTGCATAAACAAAGAAAAAAACCAGTCTAAATCTAAACTGGTTTTTATTAAATCTTGAAAACTATACCTATCTTATAGGCCAGCTTCATATTCTGCATTTGTTAAAAGTTTTTCAACATCTGCAATATTGTCTGGTTTGATTTTATAAATCCAGCCTTTGCCGTATGGATCATCATTTACAAAATCAGGATCATCTTCAAGGTCAGTATTTACTTCTACTACAGTGCCTGAAACAGGAGCATGGATGTCTGAAGCAGTTTTCACTGATTCAACAACTCCAGCTTGTTCGCCAGCTGTAACTTGACTACCAACTTCAGGAGTTTCGACATACACCAAATCGCCAAGTTCATCTTGTGCATGGTCAGTAATCCCTGTGATAACAAGATCACCTTCAATTTTTACCCACTCATGTGTACGTGCATACTTCAGTTCCGAAGGATGATTCATGGTAACTCCTTAAGCTTGTGTCCAATAGTTTTAAACATTATAAGTATGGGTCTTTACGCCAGTTGCTCGGACTGCGGCCGCTCCAGCGTTTAAAAGCTCGGCTAAAATTTGCAACGTCCGAATAGCCAAGTTCATCTGCAATTTGTTCAAGACTATAATCTGTACGGGAAAGCAGAGATGTTGCATGTCGATAACGCACTTCATCAACCAAAGTCGAAAAGGAAGTTCCTTCTGCTGCTAATTGACGCTTGAGTGTCCGATCTGACATGTGTAGATATTCTGCTACATTTTCTATGCTTAAGTAATGTTGTTCAGAATTACTTAAAATATCACGAACTCGCATCGCTAAACGACGGCGTTCGCCCAAAGCAGAAAGTTCAGCTTCGCATTGGTTAATGGCAACTTGACTTGCGATAGGGTCAGCATTAACTAATTTAAGCCCTAAATACTTTTTATCAAAACTTGAAATTAAATGTGGTTGGTTAAAGCGAATTGTACTACTTAACTTACTTCTATATTTCTCAAAACCTTCTGGCTCTGCGAAATCTAAATCTACATCACCAGCTAAATCTTCAATACCAGTCATCGCTTTCGCCATGCTCATGATACCGATCGTTAAACCTAAAACGATTTCTGTGCGTAAAGGCTCTAGTTCAATATCACACTGTAATTGTAAAGTCGCTTTGGGCCCAAAAGTTGAGAAATATAATTGTAAAAAAGGTAAGCGTAGCTGAATAAAGCGAGCTGCGAGAGCAATTGCTTCAGTAATGTCCTTGGCTGTCATAATTGCATAGCCAATGAAACCATGAATTGAAATACGCATTTGAGTACCAAGATGGTAACCCAAAGTAGTTTCACCAGTTAAATTAAGAGCGTGTTTCACTAGTTCATTTGCTACTGGTGTAGAAATACGATAGTCAGGATCAGCCAGTTGCTCGCTGGTAAGATGAAATGGAGCAAATAATGTTTCGTCGTTGTATCCCCAACGTGAAACGACATCTAATAGCAATAAGCCATAGACACCCGGAATACCCTGATCTTGACGAGCTGAGGTAATTTTCATATGCGTTCCATTGCTCTCATCAATTTTTCACATGCATTTCTTACACATCTTGTCATGAAATATAATCTGAGTTTATAAAAACTGTTAGACAATCATATCAACCATTTTTAAACATTTTTTTTAAAGACAACAATTTTTGTTGTTGAAATAAGTAAAACATCCCCGTATTGATTTAAGGCTTGCGTAACGTAACTAACAATACCACGATCTAATTTTGTTTTGGATGGTGTGATAGCTGAAATTTCAGCTTCAACATGAATTCTGTCACCAGGTCGAGTAGGGCGTGGCCAACGTAGACTAGATTCTGAACCGATTAAACCCCCATGGATCGGCATGCACTCTGTCCATAAACGCATAGTGATGGCAGAGGTGTGCCAACCACTGGCAGCAATCCCCTGAAAAATAGGATCATGCTTAGCTTGTTCTTCATCTGTGTGAAATGTTTGAGGGTCATAGGAATTTGCAAATTTTTTGATTTCATCTAAGGTGATTTCATATTCACGGCTAATGAAGCGATCACCAATTTTCAAATCTTCTAAATAAAGCATTAATCTTGACCCTGTAAAACTTTTTGTTCAAACAGGAAGCCGCCTGTTTGACGTTTCCATAATTGTGCATATATTCCATTTTGAGCAATTAACTCTTCATGTGTTCCTTGCTCAGCAATTCGACCTTCATCAAGAACAATTAAACGGTCCATTTGTGCAATAGTAGATAATCGGTGTGCAATTGCAATAACCGTTTTATCAACCATAAGGTCATTTAAACTGGATTGAATCGCTGCTTCAACTTCTGAATCTAATGCACTAGTCGCTTCATCTAAAATGAGAATAGGAGCATCTTTTAAGAATACTCGTGCGATAGCAATACGTTGTCTTTGACCGCCAGAAAGTTTTACACCACGTTCACCTACTTGAGCGTGATATCCATTACGACCTTTTAAATCAACCAATTGAGGTATAAATTCGGCTGCTTTTGCTTTATTTACAGCGTTTTCCATGTCGGCATCAGATGCATCTGGACGGCCATATTTAATATTTTCGGCAACTGAACGATGTAATAAAGACGTATCTTGAGTAACTAAAGCAATGTTTGCTCTCAAACTATCTTGAGTTACATCTTCAATATTTTGCCCATCAATTAAAATTGCACCGTCTTTGAGGTGATAAAAATGTAAAAGCAGTTGAATAAGCGTTGATTTACCTGCTCCAGAGCGCCCAACAATACCGATCTTTTCACCTGCTTTAATATGCAAGTTGAAGTGATCAATGACATTTTTATTGTTATAAGCAAAGCTTACATCTTTAAATACAATCTCGCCTTGAGGAACTTTAAGTGTTTTTGCCTCTGCCTTGTCTTGAATATTGATTTTTTTACCTAATGTTTGCATACCATCTTGAATGGTTCCAACATTTTCAAATAATGCAGACATATGCCACATCATAAATTCAGCCATACTATTAAGCTTTAAAATCATGGCAGTCGTCGCTGCAATTACACCTAATGCTGCTAAACCTTGAGTCCATAGCCAAACTGAAGTACCAATAACGCCAATAAATAAAACGGCTGATAGCATGTTGATACTTATTTCAAAAAGAGTACCTAAACGCATCTGAGCATAGACTGTTGTCATAAACTCTTTCATTGATGCTTTTGCATATTGGCTCTCACGTCCAGCATGAGCAAACAATTTAACAGTTTGAATATTGGTATAAGCATCGGTAATACGGCCAGTCATAACTGCTCTGGCGTCGGCTTGTTGCTGCGAAACTTTACTTAAACGGGGAATAAAGAACCATGCACTTATTAGAAATAAAGTTAACCAAACTAAAAGTGGTATTAACAAAATAGGGGAAATAGCCCCAAGAACAATGCTAACGGTAATAAAGTAAATAGCAACGTAAGCCAACATGTCGCCCAAAATAATCCAGAATTCACGGATTGCTAGGGCAGTTTGCATTACTTTTGCAGAAAGTCTTCCTGCAAAGTCGTTATGGAAAAAATCTAAGCTTTGTTTCAATAAAAGGTTATGAAAACGCCAACGCAAACGCATTGGAAAGGTACTATATAAAATCTGGTGTTTAACAATAGATTGAATATTTACGAAAAAGATATTAGCAAATAAAACACCAATTAAAAGCAGTAGATCAGTTGCATGTTGGCTGAAAAAACTTTCAGGATGACTTTTACTTAACCAATCCACGAGTTGTCCAATCTTTGAAAAAAGTAAAGCTTCAAAGCTCGCAGCACCTGCTGTAAAAAGAATAAGTAAGAATAAGTAAGGGCGTAAGCCTTCTGTCGCTTGCCAGACAAATGGAAAAAAACGAGTTGGTAAAGGTTCATCCAGACCTTTTGTTGGGTAGGGATCTACAAGTTTTTCAAACCACTTCAGCATGAATTACTACCTTTAAGACAAAAGCCACTTAATTAAGTCTTTGCAATTAAATTTACAAAAAAGTCAGTTAGATCAATATCACTTAGGTTTTCGATCTTTGGAGTATGTGCAAATACACATGAACTGATTACGTTGTACGTCATTTGTTAGTACATGACGTAAAATTTGGATACCTGAAGAAATCTTCAAGAATGTCGCGAGGACTTAAAAAATTATGATTTATTATATCGGGATTAATAGATAAAGTGGTGAAGGAATTTATTCTTTAAGTATTTTTTCTGAGTATTTTGAACATTTGTTAAATTAATACTCTTAAAGCAATTTGAAAAAGGCCTTTAGATTTACATCATAAAGGCCCTTGTATGTATTACCACATTAAATCATCAGGAATAACATACGCTGCATAAGGATCTTCTTCATTTGTGGTCTGTTCATTGGACTCAGCATTGTTTAATAGAATAAAACCTTTCATTTTTTGATCAATTTTTTCAGCTAATGGTTTAGGTAAGTATGCGTATTGATTTTGATCTTTAGCAATGAGCAAACTGCCTGAAACAAGTGCATTATATATTTGCTGAGAAATATATACCTTCTTGATCTTACCCTCATCAATAAATTGATAAACACTATCACCATCAGTATTTGAAATTTTATGATGTTTAATCATTTGAATGATAGATGCTTTGAGGGCTTTCTCCTCAAGTTGTTGCTGTTTTTCTAAGTTTAAAGCCTGATCTTTAGCTAACTTTTCTTGTTGAGCTTTTTCAATATTCGCTTTAATTTCAGGCTCATCGCTTTGCCCAATACGTTGTTCGTGATGAGCTTGTTTTGTTAGTTTTTTTGCTTTTTTATTATCCACTAACCCAGCTTTTAGTAGCTGTGCTTGTAAGGCATTTTTAACCATGACTTAATCCTTATGTGAAGTTGAAGGGCTGTAGAAGTAAACTACCCAGTAAGAAATACTTAAGACTAAGCTTAAAGTTGCTGGCAATAAAAATGCTTGTAACTTTAGATACGGATGTACCAACGCTGCGAGAATTCCCCCAAGCAGAAAACCCGTAAAAATAAGTAAGTGTAAAACAATACGTCTGTTTTCTACTGGTAAGCCTCTGGCTTTATATCCAAGGGCTAAACCAATATCTGTTAAAACACCAGATAGATGGGTAGTTCGAATAATGGTGCCTTTATAATGGCTCACCATTGCATTTTGTAAGCCCATCGCTGTACAAGCCCATAATAATCCATAGCGTGGAAAATAAGGAAGTAATAGCCAGCAAAGAAAAATGAATAAGGCAACAAGACTTAGGGGTAGGCCATAGCGACGACCTAATCGAAAGTGGCTGCTGCCTAAAATAAAACCACTATAAAATGAACCGCAAACATAACAGATAATTACCAGAAGCAAGAAGATGATATGTTCTGGTTGCCACTCTACCAAACTCATAGCTAGCATACTAACGTTGCCAGTCATATGTGAAATAGATTGATGTAAAAGGGTAATTAACCCTAATACATTAATCATTCCGGCATTGAATGCCAGTAAAAAGGCTCCGAGTTGGAACCAGTTTGGTAGACGTTGAAATGGCATTTTTTTTAAGAAGCTTGTTTAGAGCGAATATCTACAGCTGCGGTAAATAAAACATCCGTAGAAGAGTTAAGCGCTGTTTCTGTAGAGTCTTGCAATACACTAATGATCATACCAATAGCTACCACTTGCATAGCAATTTCAGTTGAAATACCAAATAAACTACATGCTACTGGAATCAAAAGTAAAGAACCACCAGCGACACCAGAAGCACCACATGCTGAAACTGTAGCAACAACTGATAAAATAAGCATTGTTGCAAAATCAACATGAATTCCAAGCGTATGTACAGTTGCTAATGTGAGTACAGTAATTGTTACTGCTGCACCAGCCATATTGATTGTCGCACCTAATGGGATAGACACACTTGCTGTAGATGGATTAACACCTAAGCGTTCTGCCAAGTCTAGGTTAACTGGAATGTTGGCTGCTGAACTTCGTGTGAAGAAAGCTGTAATCCCACTTTCTTTAAGACATTTAAACACGAGAGGATATGGATTCCCACGTATAGTAAGTGCAACAAGAATTGGATTAATAACTAAAGCAACAAAGAACATCGTACCCAATAGTACTATTAATAGTTGAGCATAACTTTCAAGGGTTGCGAGGCCAGCGTCAGCAAAAGTTACTGCAACCAAACCGAAAATACCGACAGGTGCAAAAGCAATTACTTTATGAATAATCGCGCTGACAGCATGTGCAACATCTTGCATTACTTCTTTTGTGGTGTCAGAGCTATGGCGCATAGCTAAACCTAAGCCAATTGCCCAAGCTAAAATACCGATAAAGTTTGCTTCACTAATTGCTTGAACAGGGTTAGCAATAAAGCTTAAAAGCAGATTTTTTAAAATATCCGCTAAACTTCCTGGTGCTTGCAAATCATTGTGTGAAACCGTGTTAAGGAACAATGTACTAGGAAAAGAAAGACTAACAATCACAGCTGTGAAAGCAGCAAGCAACATACCGATTACGTATAAAATTATGATTGGACGTAAATTTGCGCTATGACCCACTTGAAAGTTGGCGATAGAGGAAAGTACCAATACAAAAACTAAAATAGGGGCAACCGATTTTAAGGCTTTAATGAAAAGCTCACCAAATAAACTTAAATAAGGCGTAACGTTTGGAAATAGTAATGCGACACCAATACCTAAAATAATGGCGAAAATAATCTTGGCTACCAAGCTTAATCGAGAAAAGAATTCAAGCATATAAAGACCTTATTAACCTATTCGTGGCTAAAGGTTGAACAAGCGGAGTATTTTATACTTAAGTTAAGTGAATCTTAAGCTTTTTTATACCAACTAGATTTTTTTATAATGATTGGTAATATTAAGTTTATGTTTTAAATTAATTTATTATTGAAATGGAGCATTTTTTGTTGGTTGCTTTGCTTGTTAATTGTTCGTTAAGAAAATAAATTCTTTCAAAAACTGTAAAAGTACCGCATGGACTACAGAG